>NYYB01000006.1 GCA_002685755.1 Nitrospinota bacterium | reverse complement strand
GGGTTTTTCTAGTTTCTATGTTCCCAATCAGCCCTGAGCATAACCCGTAAAACTGAACCTCGGAGGCTTGGATCCGTCCATGGCGCTTTAGATGAAGCTAGCCAAACCAAGTGCCGATCGAACGCCGGAAGCGATCTTGCCATGCCCTTCCGTTCAAGCCTAGGCTACGCTCCTGCCCGAGCGAAAGGGCATGAAACAGCGCCAAACTCCAACAGGGCGTTGGGCCACTCGGCGGGAGCAGGTCAATGGGGCGTTCCTTTATCACAGACCGTTTCACAGGCCCCAATCCGGTCTTCGCCGCCGTTTCGGGTGGGGGATGGTAATGTCCCGCGTCGAGATACTCCATCTTGACGACGCCAATGCGTGGACGTCCTACATCGACAGACTGCCCTCCAAGTACATCACCCACTATCCCAGGTTCCTGCGCGTCCAGGAGGAAACCGGCGACGGAACGGCAGAATGCTTCGTTTACCAGGAAAGCGGCCATCTTGTCCTTTTCCCCTATCTCAGGCGTCCGCTGGCGCGCCTCCCCTTTGGAGGCGATTCGTTCAAAGGGCATTGCGACATCATCACAGCCTATTGTTACGGCGGCCCGATCCACGACTTGGAGACCGCGAATGAATCGCCGCCCCTCCTCGCCAATTTTCGCCAGGCTTTTCATGACCACGCGCTCGATAGCGGCGTAGTGACGGAGTTCGTCCGCTTTCACCCTCACCTGCAAAACCATGTGGGTTTCGAAGGCCTTTTCGACAAACTGTACCAGCACCAGAGGAATGTCGTGATCGACCTGGATGGTGGGGAAGAGGCGCTTCTTTCCAGGTGCCGCCCCACCTTCCGGCGTTACATCCGAAAAGCCAAAAGCCACGGACTGACCTTGCGGCGGGAATCTCCCGGCCAGTTCTTAGAATCCTTTGCCGAGCTTTACAAAGTCACCATGATCCGCCACGGCCAGACCGGCTATCTGAACTTTCCGCAAGGCTTCTTCCGGGCTCTCTTCGCCACCCTAAGGGACGATATAGCCGTTTTCTCCGTCCGCCAGGAGGACAAGGTGGCGGCGGCGGCGGTCTTTCTTTTCTTCGGAGAAAACGTGGAATATTTCCTCGGGGCCTCGGACGAGGCCCTGCTGTCCCATCATCCCAATCATTTCATGTTTTACGAGGCTTCCTGCTGGGCGCGCGAAAAGAGATTTAAACACCTCCATCTTGGAGGCGGCAAGAAATCCCTCATTTACTTCAAGCGTGGTTTTTCGAAGCGTTCTTGTTCATTCTACATCGGTCAGACGACCCACAACCGGGAGGTCTGCGCCGAGTTGACCGCTTTGAGGGATGCATGGGAGGGCACGGAACGGCACTGGGACCCGGGTTTCTTCCCCCCCTACCGCAGGGGGATGGGGTGAGCCGCGCGTCCGGCACCGTCGTCCCGGCGACGGGGACGGACATCGGCGCCGCGTCCCCCGCCGGCGCCTCCGAACCCTTCCTGGGCACATACCGGGTCACCAACATGATCGCCGTCCAGAACTACATGGCCAGCGGAGCGACCTTCCTGCAGAGCCTGCTGGACGGACATCCGGGGATTCTCAATACACCGGCGTTCTACTCCCGCGACATCCACGGCGCATGGATCAAAGGCAGCCATTTCCCGGCGGAAGACGGGATCGACAAGTTCATCCGCTCCTTTCCGGCATGGTTCGACCCGCGCCACGTCGACGTCGACAACGGCGTCAACCGTCTCGGCGATAACGGAGACGAGACCTCCGTTGTGGATGCCGACGGGTTCCGCCAGCGGATGCGGAAGATTCTCGAGGGCGAGAGGTGGGTCACCCGCCGCCGTTTCCTGGAGGCCTGCCACCTCGCCTACGCGCTGGCGCTGGGACGGAAGCTTGAAAACGACCTGATTCTGTTGTTTCCGGTGCATACCCTTCCCAAGGAACAGGCCGCGCGATCCCTGGAGGACTACCCGGACGGCAAGTTCCTTTACACGGTGAGAAGCCCGCTCGCCACCTACAACTCGATCATTAGGCGATGGCTGAAACTGCATCTGGATTTCGGCCATTCCCTGCTCGAAGCCCAATTCACCCATTTCCTTCTCAACAGGAGCCTGGTCACGGGCGACGACGAAATCTGCGGTGATAGGCCCTATTTTCCCGAACACGACAACCGCTTCCGGGCCGTGCGGCTTGAAGACATCCATCAGCGTCCGGAACAAGTCATGAAAGCGATCTGCCGTTGGGTGGGCCTGGACTGGCACCCCTGCCTGCTGGAAAGCACCTTCAACGGCAGGCGCTGGACGAACAAACCGACGTCACGGAACATTTCCGGCTTCAGCCCCCAATCGGTGACGGAGGCGAAACTGGAATATGTCAGCGTCATCGACCGGTTGCGCCTGGACCACGTCTTGAACGGCCGGGCGGCGGCTTGGCGGTATACGCCTCCGCCACCGCCCTGGAAGCGGATCGTCCGCCACCTGATATTTCTTGTGCTCCTCTGGCTGCCTTTCCGGGCCGAAACGGTTCGCCCGCCATCTCGCATCCGGGCGGTCATGACGCTTGCCCGGGTTAGCCGGCGGTTCCCCGAAAAGGTGAGGGCCGCCGTGATTGAGACTGCTTCGAGGGAGAAGACCCTGGGCTCGCTCCGCATCAGACGCCGAGCCCATGAGATGGTCGAGCGGCAGTTGGGTGTATCGAAATCATACCATGTCGTGGTCCTCTACACCGTCAAAGGCAAGGTCACCCTGTCGGTCATCGATGAAATGGACCGCTCTCTTCAGGGGGAGAACGTCATCGAGGTCATCGAGGCAAGGGGAGGCGAAGAGCCGGCGGACGCCTTCGTCCGTTTCGCCGTCGCCATGCTGGTCGGGGCTTCCCGCTTCCGCCTGTTCCTGGGCGATTACGCCAGGGCCCGCGCCTGCCTCCTCGGGGCCCTGAAAGACGAAAGCAGGTCGCCTCCGGACAGATACGTGACCTTGCTGCCGCTTGAATAAGGGATGCTTGGATATTGAAGGGAAAGAAGATCATCATCACCGGAGGCGGGCGCGGCATCGGNGCNCACNTTGCCCGGGCCCTGGCCGGAAAGGGNTGTTCCCTGGCCCTCTTGGCGCGGACGGAGGGTGAGGTTAAGAAGGTCGCCGCCGAGCTCTTGGGCGAACACGGCGTCTTGGCGTTCCCCTACGTCTGCGACGTATCCCGTTGGCAACAGGTGGCAGACACGGTGCAAAGGGCGGTGGATCAGCTCGGCGGCGTCGACGCCCTTATCAACAACGCCGCCGTCCCAGGTCCCCTCGCCCCGCTGGAAGACGCCGACCTCGACGCCTGGCGCGGTGCCGTCGAGGTCAACCTGCTGGGAACGGCCTACTGTTGCCGGGCGGTTCTCCCGACAATGAAAGGCCAGGGACGCGGGAAGATTGTCAACCTCTCGGGGGCCGGGGTCGGCTGGAAGGGCTTTCAGCCGTATAAGTCCGCCTACATCGCGTCTAAATTCGCCGTATACGGCTTTACCGAGGCCCTGGCCAGGGAGGTGGAAGGGGATAACATCCAGGTCAACGCCCTTTCACCCGGTCCCGCCAACACCCGTCTGAGAAGCGCCCTCGTTCCCTCGGCGGCGGAGCGGGAGGCCAAGGACAAGGACGCCACGCCGGATGCGGACCCGGCGGCGCGGATGGCCGCGTTCCTGGTGTCCGACCGCTCGGATGGACTGACCGGCAAGATCATAAGCGCCAACTGGGACGACCCGGACGAACTGGCTTTTGGGATCGACGACCTGCACCGCACCTGCCGCAATACCCTGCGAAAGATAGACGGGGTGAATTACCGGCCCTTCAGGTAGGATCGCCCTTCCAGCCGGTTGTAGATGCCGAGGTCGAGATCGCGCTGGTCCCAGACGTTTCGCCGCCTGAAATCCTTATGGAAATTATGGGTGCATCTCATGCAGCCGTCCGGCGGGTTGTCGCTGTTTACCCGCTCGCGGAATTTCCGATACACGGGGCCGTTCCAGATTTCCTCCGCGGTCTCGGCCTTGAGGTCGCCGGCGAATTCCCGGTTGACGAAGGACGGGCAGGTCCGCACCTTTCCGTCCGCCTCGATATGGAACCTCTCGAAAGGCTCGGCACAGGGCCTGTGGAAGCCGCCCACGTTTTCCTCGTCGAAGTCGTCGAAGTTCCCGCCGTCGAACGCCACGGGGGCTCCCAGCTCCCGCCCCAGGCTCTGGGCCTCCCTGACCCGGACCTGAACCTCATCCAGGCAATCGAAGGGGATCTGCCCGATCATATCGTCGGTGTAGGCCTTCAGGTAGGTGATCTTGACTCCTTCCGAGAAAGCGTGCCTGTGAGCGAAGCGGACGGCTTCGGGCAGTTCGTCGGCGTTGTCCCGCCAGACCACGAACACCAGCCGGAGTCCGGGCAGTTCCGAGCCGGTGGCCTTCTTGATGCGGTTCAGGCGCTCAATATTCTCCACCAGGGCATCGAGCCTATCCACCTGATGCGCCTTTTCGAAAGAAGCCCTGGTGAGTCCGCCAACGGAAATGGTCAGATACCTCAGCCCCCCCTCGACAAAAAGCTCGGCGAGTTCCCTGTCTATTAGAAGGCCGTTCGTCGAGACGTATTTCTCCGCCCCGTAGGACATCGTCGCTCTGAACACGTCCTTGAAATGGCGGGCGGCGAGGGGTTCCGTGGAAGAGAAATAGACGAGATAGGAAAGCGTCGGCAGGAACCCCTTCACCCTGTCCAGGAGATCGAGGCCGAATTCCTCCCCGGAGTAGTAATCGGCATAGGTGAGATGACAGTAGACGCAACGAATGTTGCAGTTTCCGGTCATGTTCATGCTGACCCTGACCGGGTTGGACTCGAGGGTCGTTTTCCCTTCCCGCCATTCACGCTGGTTGAGCGCCAAGTTCTCCATCGGCGACAGTGCCCTTGCCTTGACGGGAACAGTCATGATTTCAACGAAGCCTTTCCCCGTTTCCGCGCCACCCAGCCGTGGGTGGTGTAGGGAACCTCAATCTTGGATTTCCCGGTCAACTTCAGGAAGGCGGCGATGGTATCCACGACCTCGTGGAATCGTTCGCCTGTCTGGCGTTGGAGGGTGGCGTGAGAGCGCCAGGCCCGGATGCAGTCGTCGATGGCGACGAGGTGGCGGATATTGCCCTCTATGCTCTTCGCCGAATCGAAAAGCCCCGATTCGGCGATAATCCCGCTCTGGTCCTTGCGCCGGGTCCCGTAGCGGTAGTCGGGAACGGCGTTGAAGATGATCCCTTCTATGGTCGACTGGATCGGGTCGCTCAGGTCCCTGTGGTTCCAAAGGCAGGCGAACCAGCCTCCGGGTTTGAGGATCCTGTGGGATTCGGCGAGCGCTTTCCTACGGTCGGTGACGTTGAACGACGAGCCGAATGTCACCAGATCGAAGGCGGCGCTGGGTTGTCCCGTGTCCTCGCCCGTCGCTTCATGCCAAGTGACGCCGCCGCTGCCATTGGTCCGTTCCTCGCCGCCTTCGCGCATGGCGTCGTTGGGCTCCACCGCCGTCACGGTCATGCCATGAGCCAGCAGCATGAGGGTGAGATGGGCGACTCCGGCGCCGACGTCGCAAACGGCGCTTCCGGGACCGGTGCCGGTGATCCGCAGGATTTCGTCGATGGCCTCGCCGGAGTAATCGGGCCGCTTCAGGTAGGCCGGGGCCAACTCCGTGTAATCCCATTGCGTTTTCACGTCGCGTGTCCTTGTTATACCGCCCTGGTTTAAATCGCCCCGGGGCGGGGAAAAGTGGCAAGGATCTTGTGTAACGGAAACGTCGGACGCGCAAGGGAATTACCCGGATTTGCAACGAACGCACGTGCGTGGCTGTTTTGCGGGCCCCGATAACTTCATTCCTTCGCCAGGGCCTGATCGTAAAGTTCCACCAATCGTCCGATCTCCCTGTCCATACGGTGTACGTTATTGAATTTCTTGATATTACCAACTGCCTCTTTGTAATCGAAGGTGGCGAGTCTGTCGAAGATTCCATCCAGTTCGGAGGAATGCACCGCCAGGCCCAATCCGTTGTCGGTGACGATGGACGCCATATATTCGTATTCGCTGTTCACCAAAACCGGCAATCCCGCTTCGAAGCAGGCGAAGATTTTCGTTCCGACGACACCCTTCATGAAACTTTCCCGGACCCGAAGGGTATCCGGGTCGATGTGGGTCAAATGAAAACCGTAATCATATTTCGAAAGCACTTTCCCCAAATGTTCGGGGGAAACCCCTTTCAGGACCCGGAATAAGGGGAATTGCCGCTCTAATTCGAAGTATTTGGCGTAATCGGGATCATCGCTGTCCATGGGGCTATGCGGGCTATGTAAAATGTCCACGGCGGCGCCCTGCTCGAGAAGACTTCGAATGGCCACATGGAGGTTGTGGGTAGGGTGTAGTTCGGCGGGCTGTCTTTCCCCATGAGGTGTCGGTCCCCCGGTAAAAACGAACCGGGTTATCCCATCCTGACGAGATGGCTTGTCGTCGTAGACGATGAAGTCGGGGCATGGAAATGCCTGCATTTCGATGTTCGGCGGCATTGCCCCATGACGCTTCCTCCATTCCTCGACAACGAACGGCGGGAATCTGTGTACCAGGGCGTCGGCTCTTTCGAGGATGAACCGTTCAAGGGCGAAGTCCATATCTACCATCAGGGGAGGCCAGTTGGTGCACAGGATATCGCGCTCGGCGTAAACCGAGGTGATGTCGTAGAACTCGCAAACCGCTACCGCCCGCCCCTTGTTCTCGATGACCATGCGGCCGAGCACGTAGAACCACATCCAGCACTGGATATGGAAAATGTCGGGATGAAGGGATTGGATCATTTTCCTCGCCAAGCGAAGGCTTCCGTACGTATCGATAATCCCATCGAACGCTTGATCAAAAATTTCGCGTAACTCATCCGGAACCGGCCATAAACTAACCAGGTAAAGCCGGTATCCGAGGCGGCGAAGAGATAAAGCTTCACGCAAAATCACGAAGTAGGGCTGATGGGCGACGAAAACAATCCGCCGCCCGCCTTCACCACGATCGTTCACTTCCGTGATGAAATGGCTGAATAAATGCTTCCGTACCCTTTCTTCATGGCGGACCAGAATATCCTCATGTCCACACGCCTTCGTGATCCGTCCCAGATCCCGTAGAATTTCGGCGGCCCCTTCGTTCGATTGTTGTTTCCTAAGGGCGGGAATGATCGTTTCGGTTAGTAGGGCCTGCTCGGCCGGCATGGAATGCTCGACAAGGTCCCGCATGTAGGCTTCGATGAGTTCGGGGGGGCCAAAGGGCGTGGTTTCATTCTCGAAAATGAATCCATAAGCCTGCTCGACCACCTTCGATGGGAACGGTGCGGGAACGGCCTTTCCCGATGGTTTCATGCCAAGCCTTCCAAGCCCTTCTTAAAAAAAAACCGCGGTTGACGAGAATCAATCCGAATGACCACATCAACGCCGCTTTAGCGTATAATCCCTTGCCGGTTGAATGTCGCCTGTCTGTCCGCCAAAGAAAAAGAATAATGCCTCGTGGAGGGGCTAGATATGATTTCCAAGTTTTCCGGATTGAAACTCATACACCACTTGGATCATGTAAAGGCGACCCTTGAACACCGGAATATGTACCCCGTGCATGTGAATGTCGATCCGACCAATTACTGTAATCACCATTGCATCTGGTGCTCCCAGCATGAACTCCAGCAAGAAAAGGCCATGGGCATTAACTACGATGCACTGGTCGCCGCCTTGGCCGAGGCCAGGGACTTGGGACTGAAAGCCGTAACGCTGATCGGCGCCGGCGATCCAACCGTTTATAAGAGGTTCCTCGACCTTACCCGGGAAATTTCCCGCCTTGGTTTGGACCTGGGCATGTTCACCCATGGCGGCTATCCCAGCGAATGGCGCGACCACATCCTGGAAACGTTCACCTGGGTCCGTTTTAGCCTCGACGCGGCGACCACCGAAGTACACAACCTGGTTCATGACGTCGATAATCGATTTGACCAAATCGTATCCAACTTGAGGGATCTGGCGGAAAAAAGAAAAGGCCCCACTGCTGTCCAAAACGTTTTGCAGTGATCGCTTTTCTCCAGAGATTACAATGCTCCCGTGCCCCTGGCGGCGGGATATTGAGTTGAGGCCCCCTGTACGGCGATTACAGGCGGCTGTCCAAGTCCGGGCAGCGCGAG
>NYYB01000153.1 GCA_002685755.1 Nitrospinota bacterium | reverse complement strand
TACGAGGGTGTAAAAGCCAAGATGGAAGTTATCTTCGGGGATTCCCGGTCCGGCGGACCACAAGGCGAATAATCCCAAGGCAACCGCCATGATCTGATAGAACCATTTCCAGGCGCCGGTCAGCCGGGATGCATGGCTCCTTCCGATGTCCGGGGAGGTCTCCTGAAAGTCGCCGCCGGCAGTCGCCATTCCGCCCTCGAAAGAAGCTCCCCCCGCAGGCTTGCCCGCGGGGGGAGCTGGTTCGTTACCTCTAAATCAACCCAATTAAGGCATAAGGTTCGCGGGAATTTTCTTCCCTTTCTCTTTCCAGAAACGGACAGCCCCGGCGTGGAGCGGTGAGTTGATCAGCTTCAGGCCATTTTTAATCGACAATTCTTTCGCCACCTTGCCAGCGGCCGAGACAATATATTTTCTTCCTTTCTCGGAGTATATCGCCGACATGATTTTGTAAATCAAATCCGAGGAAACGTTCTTGTTGGCGATCATGACACTTCCGGTGCCAAAGGTCGGCGTGTCCACGTTGACGTCGGGATAAACGCCCGCGGGAATCACCGTCGGTCCGTAATAGGGGTATTTCTTGTAAAAACCGGACTTCCTGGCGGGAGCGTCCATGTTGATGAAGCGAATCTTCATCATCGTGGCCGTATCCCGAATCATGGCGTTGCCAAGGCCGGGGTGCCAATTGTATCCGATGATTTTGCCGTTCCGCATCGCATCGGGGCTTTTCCGGCCCAGGTAAACGGCTTTGAACTTGCCCCAGAGACCCAGATGCTTGACGAGATTCGTCAGGTTCTTGGCCGAGCCCGATCCGGGGCCGCCCATCGACAGGGTTGTCCCCTTGAGGTCATAAATTGTTTTTACAGAGCTTTTTGCGGGAACAAGCAGATGCCCAACCGAACCGAAGAGGTAGGTCATCGTACGTATATTTTTTTGAGGTTTTTTGTAATGGGCCTTACCAGGGTAGCCTAAAAACGTTTCACTCGAAAAAGTGAGCGCCAACTCGACCGCACCCGAATTAACCGTACGAACGTTTTCGGAAGCTCCGGTCGAGGACTCGGAAGACACCTGGACTCCGTCGAGCTCCTTTGTCAGATAGACGGCATAGGCGCTCGTCCATCTGTTATAAGCGCCCCGAATCTGCCCGCCTTTCATCGTAATTCGCTTCTGGGCGGAAGCCGTTTCAGGAGACAAACCAACAAATCCAGACACCATGAATACAGCAGCCACCAACACGCCAATCCATCCGATTCGCTTCATCATCTTTTCCTCCTTAGGTGCAAAATGTGCAAAACTTCCCCTCTTTGAATTTGAATTCTCGCCGCCCCTTCATCAACGGGCCTCGATAAAATGCCTTCTCGCATGGCCTTCCCCGAATTTTCCTTCCAGCGCGTCATGAAGCCAGTCCGCAACGGAAAGGTAGAAATCGGGGAGCCGCGACCCGAACGTATGCGTTTCATTTTCGTAAATCCAAAGTTCCTTGGGACACTTGAGCATATCGAAAAGACGCTCGGCGTCCTCGAGCGGGCAAAGCTCGTCAAACTCCCCCATCGCCAGAAGCGTTGGACAGCGTATTTTCCCGGCCACCGGTTCAAGGGTCATTTTTTCGGCCATGGCGTCGAATTCGTCCTCGTCATGGATGTCGGACATATACATATAGTTTGCGCGGTAAGCGGGCTTTCCGGACTTGAAAATCGTGTCTTTCTGAAGATAAACGCCCATCGCGCCGGCGCAGGCCTTGAGGCGTTCGTCGTGAGCGGCAATGCGCGGCCCCCAGTAGCTCCCCATGCTCCATCCGTAGAGACCCACGCGGTTGGCATCCACCTCGGAACGGGTCTCCAGATAATCGATCGCGGCCGATCCCGCGCGCTCGAAGTTATCCAGGGTCACCCAGGTTTCCCGGGTGTTGCTCTCTCCCTGCCCGGGGCCGTCGATACTGAGGGTGGCCAGACCGCGCCGGCGGAAATGATTGTGATATGGGCTGGGCATGTATTCCTTGATGGTGTCCATGCCGGGCACGACAAGGATACAGGGAGCGTTTTCGACGCCGGGGACGGCCTGGAGAATTCCGGGGATGGTTTTTCCGTTTTCAAACGGAATCTCCACCCGCTCTACAGGCGCCTCGTCAAAAAGACCGATAAATTTTTCGTAGCAAGAGACCATCTTGCCGTAGAGCTCAAGCTTCCGGGGGCTGTTCGTGTGAAGGGTGCCGCAAGCGGGGCCATAGTAGAGAGCGGCGCGGTAATAGAGCTCCGCGGCGCTTGGCCGGTGTCCGGCCGCCTCGGCTTCCCGGGCGAACGCCTCTTCCTGCGCCGCTGTTCTCATCCACTCCTTGACCACCGAGCCGGGCACCTTGATTCGCTCCGTCGTGCGTTTTACATCGGCCGGGCGAAACCCCCACTCGACAAACATTGTCGCGCGAAAACCGTATACATCGAGGACCTTATAAAACTCCTCGGTAATCCACTTGTGGCTCAACCGGCTGCGGTCTGACATGGAATTTCCGATCTCCTGTTAAATGCAATGGGGCAATACTTCTTTCGCAAACATTTCGAGAGATTCGTCAAAATCCTGCGAAGGCGGATCGATCATGATGGATTTCACGCCATAACTCTCCACTTCCTTGATCCGCTTCACACAATCCTCGGGAGTCCCCGTAATCGTGAACCGATCAAGAATGTAGTCGGTAATCAGAGGCACATGCTTTGGGTGCCGCCAGTTGCTCACATCGAAGTTATCGAGAAGGTTTTGGATTTCGGGCCGGAATTCCTCGGGAACCGAATCGAGCGTCATCCTGAAGTTATGATGCGCGCGGTTGGCCACCCGGGACCTCACTTTTTCCCTTGCGGCATGACCGTCCCGGTCCACGGAAACGACAGCCCCGAAAATGATATCGAGCACGCCGAGACCGGCATCCCTGTTGGCGATACCGGCGCCCAGATGCTTCATCACCCAGCCAACCGTTTCCTCGTATACGCCCGAGCCGACCATCACGCCATCGGCGATTTCACCTGACATCTGAAGAGTCTTGGGCCCTTCCGCCGAGGTGTAGATGGGAATATCGCGCTGGCTCCATATCTTGACGTTAACTCCTTCGGCGTACTCAACCTCCTCGCCCCGGATGAAACTTCTGATCTGATGAATGGATGTTCGCATGGTGGCGAGGCGGGCCATTTTTTTACCGAGCGCGTAAACGGGGGTATCTCCCGAGCCGATGCCGAAAAGGACCCTGCCTCCCGACAACTCGTCCAGGGTGGCGATTGTGCTCGCCGCGACCGAGTTGTCGTGAAGGACCGGGTTTGTCACACCGGGGCCGATTTTGATGTTGGTTGTATTCTGAATCGCAACGGCGAGGGCGACATTGTGGTCCCGGCAGGTGAGATGGCTTTCCGCCACCCAAACCTGATCAAAGCCGTTCTCTTCGGCGAATCTCGCCCGCTTCGCCAATAAACCAATGTCGTCCGGAACCAGGTGGAGGCTGAAACTAATTCCCATCTTCACTATCCCCTATACTAAGAATTATTGACGCACCCCACGGTCGCACCCTGCAAAACCCGGGATAGGGTATCGGACCGAGGTCCCGGTTTTGCCCCGTTGCCGCCAAGAGACCACCGAATTTTCTTTTTTCCATCCTAACAGGAGCGGCCCCGAGGATCAAAGCACAAGTTTATGGATGCACCTAATTTGATATGCTATTCTCTCTGGTTCAATGAAAGGCCTTTCTTTCGCCGCCATTGCCGGCATGGTCCGCAGGCTGTCGAAATTCAAGTAGATAGGTACACCGAAGTTAATTTCCTGGAGTCATTTGATGCGCGTCGGACTGCACATCGGACCCATGCATGATTTTCGGCCGATTGACGAAATTCTGGACTTCGTTAAAAGAGCAGAAGGTCTGGGATTTGATCCCATCCTGTTCGCGGACAGCGTGTCCCTGTCCCGGTTTCATGTTCACGATCCTTACACCCTGCTCGCCCTCGCCTCCCGAATTACCGCCAAGGCGACGATCGGAACATGCGTGACCAACCCCCTCACCCGGCACCTCTCGGTAACCACGAACGCCGCCGGCTCGATCGACGATATTTCGGGCTGCAGGATGCTCCTGGGAGTCGGTACGGGAGACACCGCCGTCCACCTCATCGGGAAGAAAGCCGTTCGCCTGAGCACCATGCGGGAGTCGCTCACTGTTTTAAAAAAACTCCTGAGCGGAGAAAGTGTCGATTTTGAGGGGCAAGCCCTCGCCTCCAATTGGCGCAAGCCGGACCTCCCGGTCTACCTCGCCGCGGGCGGTCCGAAAACACTTGCGCTGGGCGGAGAACTCGCGGACGGCCTGATCACGCTCGCCGGTCTCTCCCCTGAAACCATCGAATGGGTTCGCGGCTGCGTGGCCGAGGGGGAGGCCGCCGCCGGAAAGCCGAAGGGCAGCGTCCCCGTCTGGATCGATGGACTCCTCAGCTTCGGTGAAGACCGGGAAAAGGTGCGCCGGGCCATCAAGCCCCGCATCACCTCATTCGCGAACCAGAACTTCCGCGTCGCCTATCACGCGGTTCCCGAGGAATTTCTGCCGGAGGCGAGGGCTTTCCGCGAGAATTACGACGAAACCGACCTGGGACCCGGCACGGAGAACGCCAAATATGTAACCGACTTCATGATCGATCGGTTCGGGATCGTAGGCACGACCTCCGATGTCGTTAGCCGGTTCGAGGGGCTGGCGGAAATGAACGTCGAGACTTTTCTCGTGGCCATGCCTTTCAGGCTTGAAAAGCGTATCGCGATAATCGAGATGTTGGGGCGGGAAGTGCTCCCCCGGATCGGATAAAACCAACAAAATTTATTTCATCAACATCGATAAGGAGTGAGACCTTGACACGAATGAACGGCGGTCAAATTATTACCGACTATCTGATTCAGGAAGGGACTACCGACCTTTTCGGTCTCTGCGGACACGGAAACATCAGTTTCATCGACGCGCTCTATGAGCGATCAGACGAAATCACCTCCTATTCGGTCCGCCACGAATCCGTCTCGGGTTTCATGGCGGATGTTTACTACCGGGTCGCCGGCCGCCCGGCCGCCACCTTCACTTCCTGCGGCCCTGGCTCTGCCAATATGCCCATCAGCCTCGCCAACGCTTTTTTCGATTCGGTCCCCTTCCTCGCCATTACCGGAAACATCCCCACCGATCAGTTCAACAGAGGCGCTTTCCAGGAGGCCTACCGCCACTATCAGGCGGATTTTCCCTCGGCCGTCAAGCCTTTTTGCAAGCGCGTGTACCAGCCCACCCGGGCCGAGCAGGTTCCCCTCTTCACCCGCCAGGCCTGGAAAACCATGGTCACCGGCCGCCCGGGTCCCGTGGTCCTCGATGTCCCCTTCGATATTTTCAAGGAAGAGACCGACCTCGAAATGCCCCAGGCGAAAGACTGGGACGCCAACATCTCGTGCCGATGCGGGGCCGACCCCGACGGCGTAAAAAAGGCGGTCGATATGCTCCTTGAGGCCGAACGCCCCGTCATCATGGTGGGTCAGGGGGTCAAGTACGGAGGCGCGGCGGCGGATATGCTCCGGCTGGCCGAGCGGCTCCGGATTCCGGTGGTGAACTCCTCGAGCGGCATTGGCGCCATCGACACCCACCATCCGCTATCGCTGGGCCTCATCGCCCGGAACGGAACCTACCCGGCGAACCACGCCGCCCGGCAGGCCGATGTCCTGCTGGCCCTCGGTGTCCGGTTCGACGACCGTACATCGAGCAGCTGGCTCCCGGGTTATTCCTTCAATATTCCTCCCACCCGGTTGATTCATGTGGATATCGACCCCGAGGAAATCGCTCGCAACTACCCCGTTGCCCTCGGCCTCATGGCCGACGTTCGGACTTTCCTCGGGCAGGTGCTCGACGAACTCGACGCCCGGAAAACGAAAAACGAGATTCCCGCAGCCAGGGAGGCCTGGCTCCGCGATATCGACGGCTGGCGAAACGAATGGGAGGAATGGACCGCTCCCGGCTACCAGCAGGACACCACCCCGATTCACCCACAGCGCGCGGCGCACGAAATCGATAAAGTGCTCCCCGACGACGCCATCCTAGTGAGCGACGTGGGCGTTCACCATAACTGGCTCATCCAGTATTGCACCCCCAAAAACCCGCTCTCGCTCATCGGGTCCATGGGTTTCGGGGCCATGGGTTTCGGAGTGGCGGGCGTTTTGGGGGCCGCTATCGCCGCCCCGGGAAGACCCTGCCTGTCGGTGTGCGGAGACGGCGCCTTCCTCATGCACGCAAACGTCATCGCCACAGCGGTCGAATACAAAATTCCCGCTATTTGGGTGGTATGGAACAACTACGCGTACGCTTCCATCCGCGGCCTGCAGCGCGGCTATCTCGATGGGCGGGAACTCGTCACCGATTTCAAGGACCCGAGCTCATCGGAGCCCTATAATCCCGATTTCGCCGCAATGGCACGCAGCGCCGGTATCAACGGTGTCCGGGTCGAGAAAGCGAAAGATCTCGGCGAGGCGGTGGAGGATGCCATCAAGGCGAATGCGCCGTGTGTCATCGACGCGAATATTCAGGGTGAAGGAAACCCCGTCGGCGCGGGGGTGTGGGAGCTGCCCGGCCTGGGCCACGGGGAACCGGCCATCGGAGCAAGGACGATTATCGAGTGAAAAAAGGGACTAACCTTGGCTCCATATCCGGCGGTAGAGAACCCGCGAGTTTACGTCGTGCACCACCGACGGGGAGATTTTCTTCGCCCATGGGGTTGTCCAGGTCCGCTCGACGCTCCCGGCCAGAAGGGCCTCCTCGGAATCGAACTCGTACAAGAGAAGATTTTTCGGCTCTCCCTCCACCGCCAGGTAGCGGCGGAAAGAGCGCAGCCCTTCGATATTGACGGCCTCGCCGAAATGCTCACGCCCGAGCCAAGCGTTAAAATCGGGCCGCGCTTCCAGGGCGACCGAAAAACGTAGTAAACATACCGCCGGCCCGATGGCCAGGCCCGGGCCCGATGCAGCCGGCCCATCCGCCCGCGACACCTCGGCGTAATGGCTTCGAACCTGGCCGAGCCGAAGCGCCATCATTTCCGCGACGCTGGCGGGAAGGCGTTTTGCCGCCTCCAGCCTTCCGGCGCTGTGAAAACTGGAGTAGGAGGGCATGATTTCCAACAGCTGGAATCGTTTTGGCGCCTCAATCGCCTCGTAGTGGGAGATGGCCGAAAACGACCCCTCGACCAGCGTCCGCGGAAGGTGCTCGCCGTGGAGCCACTCGAGATACCCCTCCACCTCGTCCGCTTCCATATCGTAGTTGGGTGCAAAGAGGCCCAGATCACGGCTTCGAACGATTTCCATGAGTCAATTCCTTAATATGAGAGGATGCTCTTTTCCAGGCGTTGCGGAACGTATCATAATAACGGCCGTTCAATGAAGAAACATCTACCTTTCCCTACTCATGAGCTTTTCATGGATGCTCTCATTTTCAGGCAAGAGGAAAAACCCTGGTTGGCGCCTCCCGCCCACTATAACGCGCTCTCCAAGATGCTTGTCGCCCCCGAAAACTCGGAGACCCGCCACTTTGATTTTCGGATTTCGATATATCAGCCCGGCGGCTATGCGGAAGCGCATAAACATGATCGGGCCGAAAATATCTATTACNTACTCAAGGGAGCGGCGCGGGTCACTCTGGACGATAAAGCGCATATATGCGAACCCGGAGCCGTGATCTTCATCCCGCCCGGCGTGATGCACGGAATCGAAAATCCCGGAAACGTCGATCTGGAATTCGTCGTCGTCGCCTCACCGCCGGACGACATGCCGCGCCCGGAGGCGCCGTGATCATTCAGGGCGGACTATGCCGGGAGAAACGACGAGAAATGGCTGGCAAATATTTTATTGTCGCTGAAGGAGAACAAAAAAATCGGGCCGAAACAAGGCCCGTCGATGATGAAGTGAAAGCGGAGACGTGGAAGCGCAACTGACAGCGAAGCCAGACGAACCGGGGCCGGCAGAGGAAACAAAAGCGCCGGCCACGAGAAGAATTTTCCGGTTTCCTCTTACTCCGGAAAGGCCGCTCTTCGGCGAGGCCGGTTTCATATTGATCTCCCCCCAATAGTTGTACCATTTCCTATGAGAGTCCTGGANCCATGGACGAAAGGCGAAGCGGAGCGAANCCCGGAGGCCATGGTTCTTTTGTTTCAGGAGCTGGAGGCCGATAGCCTAGCGAGCTGTGCGGCCTGATTCTGTTGTAGATATGCCGCCAGCGCTCCACCAGCACCTTTGCTTCATGTAGCGTATCGAATCTCTCCAGATTCAAGAGTTCATCCCGCAATTTTCCATTAAATGATTCGACAAACCCATTCTCCCAGGGGCTTCCTGGTTCGATGAAGAGTGTTTGCACGCCAAGGTTCGAGAGCCAGTTCCTCACGCGTTTTGAGGTGAACTCAGGGCCGCTGTCCGGGCGAATGTGTTCGGGAAGCCCCCTTCTCACAAACAGATCGGTCAGGCGGGCTAGTACGTCCTCGGATTTGAGCTTTCTGCCCACATCTATCGACAAACACTCCCGCGTGAACTCATCCACGATGGTGAGCAACCGAAGAGGGCGTCCGTCGTGGGTTCTATCGGCACAAAAGTCATACGCCCAGACATGATTCGGGCGCTCAGGCCTCCTTCTCACGCAGGAACCATCGTTGAGCCATAACCTTCCCCGCTTGGGCTGTTTCCGAGGAATCTTGAGACCCTCTTGCCTCCAGATGCGCGCGACTCTTTTGTCGTTCACACGCCAGCCCTCTTCCCGCAACAACTCGCCTATTCGGCGATACCCCCAGCGTCCGTACAGACTGGCCAGCTCCACTACGCTGGCAGCGAGCCTCTCCTCATCGTCTCG
This sequence comes from Nitrospinota bacterium, assembly GCA_002685755.1. GTDB lineage: Bacteria > UBA8248 > UBA8248 > UBA8248 > UBA8248 > UBA8248. The sequence goes on along the minus strand of NYYB01000153.1, from coordinate 9,655 downwards.
GCATTTGAGTTGGTAGCGCTGCGTCGAGCGGGCCTGCCTCATGACACGGCAGGCTCGACGCTCTGATACGCGAAAAAACTCACATGCATGCTCCACGGCCCGCCTCCTCTTGGACGGGCTCAGAAGTTTCCCGAGGTGGCCTCCGAGAGGAGGCCTTCCTTCAGGATGGCATTATCCAGTGCCTGGTCGGCTAAGAGCTTCTTGAGACGGCCATTCTCGCGCTCTAGTTCCTTGAACCGCTTGGCTTGGTCGCTACGAAGTCCCCCGTAGTCCTTTCGCCAGCGATAATAGGTCTGCTCTGAGACCTCGGTGCGCTTGCAGGCCACAGGCACGCTCTGGCCCTGGGAAAGAAGAACTTCTGCTTCTCTCAGCTTGGATATGATCTGCTCAGGTGTATGACGCTTCTTGCTCATCTAAATCCCCCCGGATTGGCCGGTCACACCGAAAGAATACNGAAANTACTCCCATTCAGCATGGACCGGTTTNGAGGGGGAAGATCAGGAGGTTTTGAAGAACTGGCCGGGCATCTGGGNGAAAATGCCGAGGAAATTGGGCTTCCAGGTAATTTCGACGGCGCGGTCGATTTACACCAAACGATTATGGAAGCGGACATCGCTAGGAATTTTCACGATGACTATGAGCGGGGGAAAGAGAAAATCAGCTCCGTTCTCCGGGAAATGATCGAGCGGGGGCAAAAAGTTCTCGCGGTGGATTATAACCGCGCAATAGATCGGCGGCTGTATTTGAACGGGCTGCTTGGCCAGATATTTGACGTGTTCGATGCGATTATCACGCCGGGGGCCACCGGAGAAGCCCCCGTCGGGTTGGAATCGACCGGGAGTCCGATTTTTTGCACGATTTGGACCTTGTGCGGTGTTCCGGCGGTGACCCTTCCTCTCCTCGAGGGATCGAACGGGATGCCCATCGGGGTCCAGTTGATTGGGCCCAAGGGTGATGACGCCAGGCTGCTCAGGACGGCCCGTTGGCTCGAAGGAGCCGTGAGCGAATAATAAGGTATCTAAGGAAGCGAAATGGATTTTGGGGAGGTTAATAAAACAGATGGCGAATAAATTAGCCGGTTTTATCGCTGTATTGTTTGTTGTGGTGTTCCTGGGTTTTTACATTTATAAGGTGCCGTCGATTCCTCTCGGGATCATCATATTTGGTGTGATTATCATGATTGTGTTCGATTTCTATGAATCGTTGGCGAGCGAAAATGGCGATGAAGGGAATTAAATAATTCTTCGGTTCGGTTTCCTGAGATCGCCTATACGCCGAAATCCTTGATTTTATGTTCATCCAATCCCAGGGCATGGCCCATCTCGTGCAACAATAAATTTCCCATATAACCTCGATAAGCTTTTGAATTTCCGCCGCAGTGGTATTTCATCGGCGCTGCATAAATCTCGATAGCGCCCATCGCGGGAATCCAGACCGCCAGGGGGACGCTCCCCACCTCCTTCACCACTCCGGGAGAGGGAAGAGCAAGTAAGTGCACCGGGATGCCCCTTTTCTCTATTTCACTGGCCATATCCGGATGAATATCCCTGCGGATTACGGTATCGAGTAATTCTTCCATCTCGAGAATCTCATCCTCGAAAATTTCCGGATACGTCGCTTCCAAAAACGCGCCTATCTCCGCTTCGTCCGTGGGCAATTTCGAGTTGATTTCCTCGGGGGATATGAACATCTCCCGGTAATCGGACATTTTGGTCCGGCTGCTCACAAACGAGTAAATCAAAGTCCCCAGAAGCACGAACGAAATTAGCCATAACAGCCCCGCGATGGGCTCGACGATCGGCTGCCACCACCACCAGTTCAAAAAATTCCAGTCACCAAGGTATCTCATCGTGTGCGAAAAAAGCCTCCTCTCCAACCCATGACACTTTAGCAGGGATAACCCCGGCGTGGCGCACGGTTTCCGAAAGCGGAGGCCATGGAAAATCGCTTTTGGCGCATCTATCCGCTTAGCGGGCGGTGAGACGCCCCCTAAAAAGATCCCCTTGGAATGAAACGCGAGTTCAGACCGGAAACGGAAAGATAGGTTGGGGAGATTGCAGGTATCCGGAAGCCCTGATTACGCGGACGCTCTATACGCGTAGGGCCTAGACGCCTCCTCCGCCCGGATTGTTGAATTTCCAGGAATCTTTTTCGTCGAGATGGCTATTCCTCGCCCGGCCCCAATTGAGAAAATAAAACGCGGTGAGGAAGGAAACGATCACCAAACCTAAAAACGCGAAGTCCCAATTCATTGCCCAGCCTACTCTCTGATTCAATATGAGGCGATCCGCGCACCCTGGCTTCTTTTAAATTGAAACCCTGGGGGAGTCCTGAAATTCTCCCGAGGGGGCATGTCAAAATGACAATAAGCCCTTGCCTTCCGGTTAACTGCGGCTGTTAAGCTAATAATGGGACGAATCCGAAGTACAACGGGAGAAATACACCGGGGGGAAAGCGGGGAGGGATTTTTTTAGCGGGTCGGCCATGGATGCCCGGGAACCTCCGGTCCAGGCCTGCTGCCGGAGCCGGCCAATCACTGGGGCGCCGGATGGAGCCTCATCAGGGGGCGGCGACTTCCGGGGAGTTTTCCCGGAAAAGCCGGGCGCGCGTTTCGTCGACCAGATGTTTCCCCATGGCGAACTGGAGCGTCGCCGGCATCGCTTTTTTTGCCAGGCGGAGCATGCTGGCCGATTTCTCGCGGATATCCCATTGGGCGTGCGGGTCCTCGCGGAGGCGGGAGATGTGGTACAGCTCCCTCGCGTTCGCGGCGAAGACCACCTTGCGCCGGTGGGCGTTGGTGAGGGCATAGGGGGCCGCCGTGGGCGCCGCCTCTGCGATTTTTCGGTATGCGGCGCCTGTTTCCTCGACGACGCCCATGAAATCCGCCTCGGCCCCGGCGGCGGAAATCGACGCGGGCACTGTCACGCCCAGCGAGAGATCGTAGGGCTGGGTGTTCATCGTGGCCATGCGATGCCGCTTGAGTTGCCCGTAACAGGCCGCCGAAAGCGTGATCTCGAATACGCAGCGCACATTTTCAAATTCCCTGAGCACCGAATCGTGCCCCTTCATGTGGCGGAAGGTCTCGGCGATGAACCGTGTCCTCTCCTCGTCTCCCATCGCGCGGGCCGCCGCCCGGCACTCCTCGGCGGGCCGGGAAGAGGAGGAGTGCAGCAGCGCCGCCGTAACCAAGATATCCGCGTCCGGTGTCGCGTCCACGAGAGAAACGTCCCCTTTGGCGAATGCCGGCGGAGAGGCGGACAAATAGCCGTACTGAGCGAACACCTCCTCCGAGGTCCGTTGGAGCTCCGGCCGGGTTTTTACGTGGTATTCGCTGGCGTCGATGTATTTCACGAGCGAGGGCGCCACCCCTTCGATGGATTTGAAGAGTTTTTTCCCGTATTCCCGGATTTCACTCAAAGGGTGAGACGCGCAGCGGCAGATAACATGCTCGAGGTTTCTGGCGCTGATCGTCATTCCCATCTGCGCCTCGGTGGCGAGGGAAACGATATAGCGGGCGTCCTCCTTGGCCCAGCCCTCAAGGGTGCCGTGGTTTTTCTTCGATTCGGCCAGTTCAGGGTTCCGCTTGAAGACCCAGGGCCGGAGTTTTTCGAAAAGGCGGTGATAACACGCATTTTGAGACTTGATGGCCGAGATAAAAATATTTTCGAGGCCCGCTTCCCTGATTTCCGCGGGGACGACGAAATCGTCTTCGAGGAGGATGTAGCGCTGGCTTTTTTCGGTGAAGGCGAGGAGCCGGAATTTCTGAATCTCCTCGACCGCGTAGCGGCTGACGCCGATGACATCGATGTTGAACGAGGCGTGCTCGGCGACGGAGCTGTGGCCGAATCCGAAGATGATCGTGCGGTTGCTTTTCCGCGCCTTTTCGACCTCTGCCCGCGCGATGGCCCGCAACTCGTCCACCGGGCGTGGGTCCCGGCTGATGCGCGCGTAGGCGGCGCTGATGGGCTCGGGGGTGAGGTTGTCTTTTTCGAGAAACTCGGCCGTCCGGTACCGGACCTCGGCAATCCACTCCCTGAGCTCTTCCTCACTCATGGACTCCACCCGCTCCCGGGCCAGGCCGCTGGAGAGGGGTTCGAGAAGATCGTTCCTGATTTCGCGAAGTACTTCGACATCGACGTTATGGCCGGCAAGGACAATCCGCATGGACGACAAACCTTCGTAGGCAGTTGGGGCGACTTGTTCGCTGAGGCGGAATTTCGGAAGGAAACCGATGGCTCATTATGGGGCCTCCCCGGGGAGGACTCAAGATGAATCTACTCCGCCGGGCGGCATACGGCCGAAAATTCACCGGGCAGTGGGTTGCCGCCTTAGAAAGCCTATATTTTCAATGGGTTCTGGTTTCTCGTCATGGCGAGAAGCGTCCGGATATTTTCGGTTGCGAATCCGGGACTCCTTTGGGAAGATAACCCCCCTTGTTTTTAAGGACATGAAATCCATTGATTTCGAAAGGTTTTGCCGCGTGACCGGCCGGCGACGGCCCCTGAAAGATAGGTGTTCTATTGCACTCTCATAATATCAGGCTTCCCGTTTTTTTAGCTGCTCTTCTTCTTTTTTTCACAACCGATGCTTTGGCCGGAAGGGCCGGCCCGCCCGGAAAACGGCGCCCCCCTCCGCCCGTTGTGTCCGTTGAAAAGGCGGTCAAGCGCAGCGTACGCAGCCAGCTCACCGTGGTGGGCACCATCGATCCGTATCGTACCTCCATCGTGAGCAGCGAGATCGAGGGCCGGGTGGAAACCGCTCCTATCCGGGAGGGCGATCTGGTCGAAGCCGGAAAAACGGTGATTGCCGCGCTGAGAAGAACGGACCTTGAAATCGATCTTCGAATCGAAAGAGCGGAGCTGGCCAAGGCCGTGCAGGATCACCTGCGGCTGAAGCGGGGGAGCCGCCCGGAGGAGATCGAGGCGTATCGGGCCCGTGCGAGGGAAAAGGAAGCCGAGCTCAAGCGGGACGAGTTGGGGCTCAAGCGGGCAGAGGACCTCTACCGAAAGAAGATTCTGAACCGCTCGAACTACGATCAGGCGGTGGCAAAATTCGAGATCAGCCGAAGCCAGTATCTCGAAGAGAAAAACAACTTACGAATGTCCGAGATAGGCCCCCGCAAGGAGGAGATCGCCCGGGCCAGGGCCGAGGTGGCGCGGATGAGGGCCCGGATCGCTGGCATTCAGGACAAACTGCGAAAAACCATCATCCGGTCTCCTCTAACGGGTTTCCTGACCGAAAAAAACGTCGAGGTGGGACAGTGGGTGGCCAAGGGCGGTCGCGTGGGTGAAGTGATCGAGACCCGCAAGGTCCTTGTCCGGGCGCCGGTTTCTGAAAAACAAATTTCTTTCGTGACTGTCGGGGACTCCGCACGGGTGAGGCTCGATGCCATTCCCGGGCGGGTGTTCACCGGGCGCATCGCTAGAATCATTCCCAAGGCGGACACCAAGAGCCGCACGTTTCCGGTGGAGGTCGAGCTCGACAATACGAGCGACTATGCGCTCAAGGCCGGAATGTTCGCCCGTATCGTCATGGAGTACGGCGCCTCGGTCCAGTCGGTTCTCATCCCGAAGGACGCCTTATTGATCCGGCCGAGGGGGGCTTCGGTATTCATCTTCGACAAAGGGCGCGTCCGCGAGATTTCCTTCAAGCCCGGCCGAAACGTGGATTCTTTCGTCGAGGTTCCCGGCGGGGAGATCAAGCCGGGGATGCGGGTGGTGGTACAGGGAAATGAAAAACTCCGCAACGGAATAACCGTTCGCCTTCCCGGCCAGATAAGAGTCGGCCCCGGCGGTAAAAAAGGGCGGGGAAAAAGGCCCGCGAAAAAAGGCAAAAACAATGAAGGGCGCCGGGGATGAACGGAGTTTTCCACGCGGGCGCCGGGGTTGTAATCGGCGGCCTGGCCCTCGGCGGGAGCGCCACTCCGGCCGACCTGGCCGTATGTGCGGTGGCTGGCACCGCCCCCGATTGGGACGTCATTCTTCTTCCCGTCCACAGACCGCTTTACAGCGACTATCACCGCACGGTGACCCATGGGTTTATCGGGCTGTTGATGGGCGGGGTATTGGCCGCCGCCGTTCTTTCCCTGTTCGGTTGGGAATTCAGGCATGCGGTTTATTTGTGGCTGAGTGCGTCGCTGGGGCATACGGTGAGCGATCTGTTCAACCGATCGGGGGTGGCTCTTTTTTCGCCGTTCAGCTGGGACCGGATTCGGATGCCGTTGGTATCGTGGGGCGATGTTCCGTTGACGGTGGGCGCGGTGGCTCTGGCGATTTGGATGGTGATGCTGCCGGACACCGCGCGTCTGGCTTCGTTGGCGGGCCTGGCGGCTTATGCGGCCTATTTGCTCCGGCGCCGCCGGAATCCCGTACTTTCGAATTTCGTAAGCCGGTGGTGGTTTCAAAAAGTTAACGGCCCCGGGGGAGCCACAGGAGGCGGGGGGCCTGCCCTCTCGAAGTCCACGGAAAACCATGGAGCCAGCGGATGAACATACCCAAATGGTGTGTACGCTACCCCGTGACGACGATGGTGGGGGTCATTCTCGCTCTCCTGTTCGGCGGGATCAGCCTGAGCCGCATTCCGGTCCAGATGAAGCCCACCATCGATCGGCCGGTGATCACGGTGGAGACGAAATACAAGGGCGCCGCTCCCCTGGAGGTCGAAGAGGAAGTCACCGAGCCGACCGAGCAAAAACTCACCTCGGTCGAGGGATTGACCAAGATGACTTCCAAAAGCGAGGAAGGCCGATCCAAGGTCATTTTGGAGTTCGACTGGGGGACTGATAAAGATGTCGCCCGCCTGGACGTTTCCGAGAAAATGGGCTTGGTGCGCGACCTCCCCGATGACACCGATCGGCCGACCATCAGAGCGGTGAACTCCGACGCCGAGGATTCCATCGCTTGGATTGTCATCAATACGAGCCGGCCGATTAACGAGGTGCGGGTTGTCGCCGACAATGTGTTCAGGCCAAAACTAGAGCGCGTGCCGGGTGTCGGGGCGGTGTTCATGTTCGGGGGCGAGGACCGGGAGGTCCGCATCACGCTGGATTATCAGGCGATGAACGCGCGGGGGATTACGGTGAAGGCCCTGCGCGAAGCCCTTCTGAGAGAAAACCAGAATACCAAGGGCGGCAAAATCGACGAGGGGAAGCGCCGCTACGTCATCCGGACGGTGGGAAACTTCACCCAACTCGATCAACTTCGCAACACGATTATCGACCGGCTTCCCGCCGGTCCCGTCTATCTCCGCGATATCGCCAAGGTGCAATTCGACTACGAGGACCCGACGCGCCGGGTCCGGGTTTCGACGAAACCCACTCTTGCTTTCAGCGTTCGGCGCAGAACCGGGGCGAATACGATCGAGGTGATGGCGAAACTCAAGGAGACAATGAAGGAAATCAACCGGATTTATGATGGACGGGACATCAAACTCCGCCAGGTGTACGACGAGACGGATTACATTTATCAGTCTCGCGGTTTGGTGATCAATAATATTTATATCGGCGGCGCGCTCGCCGTCGGCGTTCTTCTCCTTTTCCTCGGCAGCGTTTCCAGCGTGGTCGTCATAGCGATAGCGATTCCGGTCGCGATGATTTCGACGTTTATTTTTATATTTCTGCTCGGACGCTCGATTAACATCATCTCCCTCGCGGGGCTCGCTTTCGCGGTGGGAATGGTCGTGGACAATTCGATCGTCGTATTGGAGAACATTTTCCGCCACCGCGAAATGGGCAAGGATCGGTGGCAGGCGGCGGTGGACGGCGGGGTCGAGGTCTGGGGAGCGGTGCTGGCCTCGACGCTGACGACCTTGGCGGTGTTTCTGCCCGTGATATTCGTACAAGACGAAACGGGACAACTCTTCCGCGACATCGCCATCGCCATCAGCGTGGCGGTGGGGCTTTCCCTTATCGTTTCGATCTCGGTGGTGCCGATGCTGAGTTCGCGCATGCTCAGGAGATCGGACGAAGAATCCCTGCTTTCCCGCCTCATCTCCCTCACCGGAATATACTGGCTTGGCCGGGTTTTCCGGGATCGGTTCGTCGCTCTGATCGAATGGTTGATGAAGGGGGTGGTGTTCCGCCTGTTCGTCGCCTCGGCGGTGACGGCGGGGTCGATTTTCCTGGCGTGGCATTTTTTCCCGCCAATCGACTATCTGCCCAAGGGCAACCGGAACCTACTGTTCATATTCCTGAGGACCCCGCCCGGCCTCAATCTCGACCAGATGGATAAAATCATGGGCCAACTCGAGGGCCGGCTGAAGCGCGTGAAGGAGGCGGACCGGTTCTTCGCGGTGGTTCGGCCGGTGAATCCGCTCCTGGGGCTCATCGCCAAGAAGGAGTATTCGGATCAGGAATCGATGCGGAAACTGGTCCGGAAACTGTTCGGAGTGATTCAGGGATTCCCGGGGATCAGGGGGTTTGTGACCCAGGTGTCGCTGTTCAGGCGGAGAGGGTCCGGCTTCATCGGGGGAATCAACCTGCAGGTGGACGTCACCGGGGACAGCCTCGAGGAGATTCAGCGGATAGCCGGCGAGGTGGCGGAGAAGTCGAGAAGGCTTCCGGGCGTTCGATTCGTGAACAGCAGCTTCGACCTGGGCAACCCCGAACTCCAGGTGCACGTGGACCGGGAGAAAGCGGCCGACCTGGGGCTGTCGGTGACGGAGTTGGGCGATATCGTCGAGACGCTGGTGAACGGCACCCAGGCCGGGATTTTCCGCGATCAGGGAAAAGAGCTCGACATCGTCCTCCGCGACTCGAAGGAGAAATTCACACGCACCCAGGAGCTATCCCAGATTACGGTTTACACCCCCGACGGCCGCTCGGTTCAACTCGGCGATATCGCCGAGATACGGCAGGCGCTGGGTCCAACGAAAATCGAGCACATCGACCGCGACCGCTCGGTGAAGCTCACCGTCAACCTCTCCGATACGCTGCCCCTCCAGGTGGCCATCGAGCGGATGCGGCGCGAAGTGGTCGATCCGATCCGGGCGAAGCTGCCGCTGGGTTACTCGGTCGAGGTGGGGGGGCGCGCGAAGGATCTCGAGCGCACCTGGGACGCTCTCAAGTGGTCGTTTCTCCTCGCGCTCGTGATTACCTATTTGCTGATGGCCTCGCTGTTCGAGGCCTGGAGCTATCCGTTCATCATCATGTTCAGCGTGCCCCTGGCCTCGACGGGCGGCGTGCTGGCGATCAGCTTCATGAATTCGATCGAATCGTCGGTGAAGATGGATACGCTGGCGATGCTCGGGTTCATCATCTTGACGGGAATCGTCGTGAACAACGCGATCCTCCTCGTCCATCAGGCCCTGAATCACTCCCGCGGCGGAATGCCGATGCGGGAAGCGATTCTAGAGAGCGTCCGCGACCGCATGCGCCCGATTTTCATGACGATGACCACGACCGTTCTGGGGATGCTGCCCCTCGTGGTTTCGTCGGGCTCGGGGAGCGAGCTCTACCGCGGGCTGGGCTCGGCCGTGCTCGGCGGTCTCGCCACCTCGACGATCTTCACCCTGCTCCTGATTCCGGTGGTGTTTTCGTTGTGGGTGGATTTTCAGGAAAAACTCATGCCCGCGAGTGCCGCCCCCGGCCTGCGCGGCGGGGAAAACGGGCACCCCGGCGAGGCCGGGCTCTCCTGGGGCGGCAACGGCGCCGGCGCCG
>NYYB01000004.1 GCA_002685755.1 Nitrospinota bacterium | reverse complement strand
GGCGGGGAGTTGGGGACTTTCGAGCGGGGCCAGCTTCTCCCTGAACTTGATAAGGTCGTGTTTTCCTTGGAAGAGGGAAAAATCAGCGAACCTGTCCAGACCTCCTTTGGGGTCCACCTGTTGAAGGTCTCCCGGCGCAAGGCCGCCCGCGTGGCTCCTTTCGAGGAAGCGCGAAAAAAGGTGGAATCCTCCTTGAGAGCCGAAAAAGCCCGTGCGCTGGTCAAGAAGAAAATACGCCTTCTTCGCTACGACGTGGAGGACAAGAAACCCGAGACCGAAATCCCAGGTCTTCAAAAAGGAGAGACCTCCTATTCTGAAATTAAGACCCGTCCTGTTTCCTTCCCCGATGAAAGAGGCCTTTGGCCCGCCGTTTTCGACTTGAAGAAGAAGAGTGATCTGTCCGGCGAAAAAAAAGGCGACAAGGGTGTCATGTTTTTCCAATTGTTGGATATTAAGGCCTCCGCCGTGCCTGATTTCAAGGAAGTTAAGAAGGCGGTGCGCAAGAGATATGTTTTAGAAAAATCCGGGGAGATTGCCGATCGGAAGTCGAATGTTTGGCTTTCCGAACTCCAGAAAAAAGAAAGGGCGTTCGAGGATTTGGCGGTTCGGCTGAAAGTGAAAATCATGAAGCCAAAGGCATTTTCCCGGGGAGACGCTCCCGGGGAAATCAATAAAAATTCCGGTTTTGTCAATGGATTGTTTCGCATCAAAAAAGGCGGATTCAACCGTTCCCGCTCTCAGGGGAAGATGTATATCATCCGAATCGCCGAAGAACCTGCCGCCGATATGTCGAAGTACAAGAAGGAAAAAAGGGAGCTTCGCAAAAACCTTCTTGAGGAAAAAAGAAGATTAATCTTCCTGCAACGAATGGATGATTTGAGAAAAGGGGCGAAAATTCGGATCGAGGGAGGGTTCTCTTTCTAACGTAGTTAACCTCGCCGGGTTTGCGGCTACCCGCAGGGTTTACCGCCAAAAATCCTCCCGGTCCTCGGGCCGCACTTCATGTTTTTCCTGGATTCGTTTTTCGAATTCGGCTGTTACTTCCTCCTTCCGCGACTTTTGCTGAGCCATCAACTCGTTGAATCCGGGGGTCTTCTTTTTGGCGGCTTCGGCGAACGGGTCCTTCACATGATGCCGCGCAATGGAAATGAGATCTCCCCTGATTTCGATTTTGAGTTGATTTCCCGGAACCACACCGAGTGCTTTCATCACTTCCTTCGGCAAGCGTATCCGTCCTCCGTCTCCAATCTCTTGAATGTAAATGTTTTTGTCTTCCATGTCGGCATTCTCCCGTGCTTTGTTATTCTCCGGCCAGGCCGTAAGCCCCTTTTTCGCGTAGCGTTACGTTGGGGCCGGGCGGGGAGTAGATGACAACGTACTTTAACGGTTTGTCGCCCGTGCTGCTCACTTCGTGCACCATTCCCGGAGGAACGAACACGGCGTCTCCCTCGGTGACCTCGAGACGCTCATCTTCGATTCGAATGATACCTGTTCCGCTGAGTATGTAGAATCCGTGTTCCTCGTTGTCGTGCTTGTGGGCCTTGGAGGTTAGTCCCGGATCGAATTCGTTGACAAGCAGCGCGAATTTCTTGGCGCCAACGCTCTCTTCGTCGAGAAGAATGCGAAAAACACTTCTGCCGCCGGGGACCGGCAAATCACCGGTTGCGGCGTCCTCACGGCGGATTCTGTATGTTTTTTGGGTCATGCGCGTCTCTCCGAAAACTGGCGGTACATGTGGTTGAGGGAGCCGTGTCCGCTTCCCAACTCAAGGGCGTGTTCGATGGCTCCCTGAATGTATTCTTTCGCGGCAGTCAGGGCGTCCCGGACCGGCTCTCCCTTTGCGAGTCCGGCGGCGATGGCGGATGAAAGGGTGCAACCCGTCCCGTGCGTGTGGGGCGTATCCACGTAACGGCCTTCAAGAATGAATATGTCATTCCCATCGTAGAATACATCGGTCGCGCCCCTGGTGATATGGCCGCCTTTCAGGAGAACGGATTTGGCGCCGAGGCTGTGAAGACGTTTGGCGGCATCTTTCATTTCGCCTAGATTCTCGATTCGTTCGATGCCGAGGATGTCCCTTGCCTCCCCGGTGTTGGGCGTGATGATCTCCGAGAGGGGGAAAAGACGATTGACGAGGGTTTCAACCGCATTTTCGGCCAGCAGGCGGTCCCCGCTTGTTGCCACCATTACGGGGTCGAGGACAAGGAGATTGATGCCATATTCGGCAATTTTTCTGGAAACGACCTCTATTACCCTAGAATCAGTCACCATCCCCACCTTGGCCGCTGCGACCGGGAGATCCGAGCAAATCGAATCAAATTGCTTAGCGATGAAGTCGGCCGGAACAGGGTGCACCCCTTGAACGCCAACGGAATTCTGAGAGGTGAGGGCGGTGATGACGGTGGTCCCGAATACACCGAACGCGGAGAAGGTCTTGAGATCAGCCTGAATACCTGCTCCGCCTCCGGAGTCCGAGCCGGCGATGGTGAGTGCGACGGGAAGCTCTTTCGAATGGTTTGTGGGGGCCATCGAACATCCCCTTAAAAGTAATTATATGACATAAAATCAAAAGGTTATAGAAGCTAACTTTGGCGTTTGAAAGAGTGCTCAAAAGCCTTAAGTTGATTTTGAATTTAACACCTTTGATTGGGAGAAACTATCCATTAGGGATTGGAGGGATAGGCAAAATAAGGTGAGTGATTTCATGCATTTGGAATTAATCTTGACAAAATAAATCGGGAATTATAGGGTCACACTCTGAAGTTGCGGGTTCACCTGCATGGGGTCGTCCCTGAAGTTGCGGGCTCGCCTTCATAAGTGAGGGTTTTATGGCTCTGGGGACGCGAGGAAGACCATCTCAGGTGCTGCGAGCGCTTCCGAATGTGCTCGAAAACATCGGAGGCACTCCCCTGGTCCGCCTGTGCAACCTGCCGGACCCTCATGGGGCCCGGATTTATGCCAAAATCGAGGCGATGAACCCCGGCGGAAGCGTGAAGGATCGCATCGCCCTCAGCATGGTACTCGACGCTGAGCATCGCGGCTTCCTCAAGCCGGGCTGCACCATTGTCGAGCCCACTAGCGGAAATACCGGCATCGGCCTCGCCATGGTGGGCGCGGTTCGCGGCTACAAGGTGAAAATTGTCCTATGCGAGAGCATGAGCCATGAGCGTCATGCCCTGCTCACCTCCTACGGCGCCGAGGTTGTATTGACCGACTGCGACCAGGGGATGTACGGGTCGGTCCTCAAGGCCGAGGAAATAGTGGCCGAAAACATGGATTATTATATGCCCCAGCAGTTCAAGAACCCCGCCAATCCGGAGATTCACCGCCGGACGACGGCGCGGGAGATTGTCCGCGACATGGGCGCTCATGCGGTGGACGCTTTTGTCGCCGGGGTGGGCACGGGTGGGACCATCACCGGGGCGGGCGAGGTGCTCAAGGCCAAGAGTGGTGAGACGATCGTTGTGGGCGTTGAGCCGTCCGCGTCGCCGGTCTTGACCGGCGGGAAACCGGGTCCGCACCAGATTCAGGGAATCGGAGCCGGATTTATCCCCAATGTTTTGAACCGCGAGATCATTGACCGCATCGAGAAGGTTTCCGATCAGGATGCGTATGACATCGCCAAGGCCTTGAGCCGGGAGGAGGGAATCGCCGCCGGGATATCGAGCGGCGCCTCCGTGTGCGCGGCTCTTCGGATTGCCGGGGAAATGTCCCCGGACGAAAATGTCGTTGTCGTCCTGCCGGACGGCGCGGAGAGATATTTTAGTTTGGAGCAGTATTTTCGATAATATTCCACTAATCAGTATGGAGAGTGAGATGTCAGTGACGGTTCGGATCCCCACACCGCTTCAGGAGTTCACGCAGAACAAGGACGCGGTGGATATCGACGGAAGCACGGTCAAGGAAGTATTGGGAAATCTTGACGCCCAGTTCGCCGGAATGCGCCAACGGCTGTACGGCGATGACGGCAAGTTGCGCCGGTTCGTTAATATTTATGTCAATCAGGAAGACATTCGCTTTCTTAAGGGAGAGGACACCGAAGTGAGCGAAGGAGATGAGCTTTCCATCGTTCCCGCGATTGCCGGAGGAAGGTAGGAAATTTTGACTCTCGCCGAAAAGCAGGTACAGCGCTACAGCCATCATATCCTACTGCCCCAGGTGGGTGGAAAGGGACAGGAGCGGTTGCTTGCCTCGGCGGTCGCTGTTGCATTCGGCCCGGGCGGCGCGGGCGCTGCATCGGTGGCGGTGACTTACTTGGCGGCGGCCGGGGTGGGACGAATCGGCTGGTTGTCACTGACGGGCCCGGAAATGGCTGAATCGGGCTCTCTCGCCGAATTGATGGCGCTATACGCTCCCGGTGGTCCGGGAGAGTCCATTTCCGCGCTGAACCCGGACGCCCGCCTCAAGGTCATCGAGGGGGGCAAAGAGGAGATGGATGAATATGAGCTCCTCGTCTTGTCGGGTGATATTCGCCCTCTGGCCGAGGTTGCGGCCCGGTTCGAGGCGGCCGGAAAACCTGTGATCAAGGGGAGCCAAAATGGGTGGACCGGCGAGGTGGCAATGGGCCGGGGTGATTTGAGTGGAGATAGGTTGAAGCCGGACGAGGACGAGGAACCGGCTCCGGCCGCTCCTACCGAGGGAGTGCTTGGCTCGGTGATGGCTTCTGCGGCGCTATGCGCTCTTTTGAAAGGAAATAAACCGGTGGGGTCGACCGTGCAGGCCCGATTTGATCTGTCGCATGGCCTCTTCGAGGAGGCGGTGCGATGAAATGGGTCCTGATTACATCGGTAGGCAGGGATAAGGGAAATTGTGCATCCCACGGGACCCGGTTCAGAGGAACATGGGCTAATTATGGTGGAGATGACTGCGCACGGTATACGGAAAATTGAGGAGTCGCCAATACTGCGGCAGATAGGGAATACACCGCTCCTGCCGATCAAGTTTTTTAAAAAGGATTTCCCGGAAGTCGAGGTTTACGCCAAGGCGGAGTGGTTCAATCCCGGCGGCTCCGTGAAGGATCGTCCCGCTCTTTCCATGGTGAGGGACGGGATCGAACGCGGCCTCCTCGGGCCGGGCATCACACTGATCGATTCTACAAGCGGAAACACCGGAATCGCATACGCCATGATTGGGGCCGCGCTAGGGATTCCTGTCAAATTGGTCTTGCCCGAAAACGCGAGCGAGGAGCGCAAGGCCACGCTCCGGGCCTACGGCACCGATATCGTCTACTCGGACGCGCTCGAGGGCTCGGACGGGGCGCAAAGGCTGGCCGCCAAAATCTACGAGAAAGACCCTGAGGCGTATTTTCTGCCGTGCCAGTATGACAATCCCGCCAACCCGAGAGCGCACGAGGAGACAACGGCGCCCGAAATTCTGGAGCAGACTGATGGCCGCGTTGAGCATTTCGTCAGCTGCATGGGAACGACGGGAACGCTCGTCGGAACGGGCCGGGGCCTCAAAAAAAGAAAGCCCGGCGTGAAAGTGCATGCCGTGATGCCGTCGGACTCATTTCACGGCCTCGAGGGAATGAAGCATATTCCCACGTCGATCCGGCCGAGGATATATGATGAATCCGTTCACGACGAACTTATCCCCGCCTCGACNGAGGAGAGTTGGGACCTTTCCGAGCAGTTGACGCGGGAGGAGGGTGTTTTCGTGGGCCACTCGGGCGGGGCTGCTCTCGTAGGTGTGNGCGAGGTGGCCCGCAAGGTGGGCCGTGGCGTGATTGTGACGATTTTTCCGGACGGGGGCGAACGGTATCTCAGTGAAATGAGATAAGCGGGGGGTGGAATTGCGGCTGACCCGGGAGCAAATCGATGTGATGAGCAGGCACGCCGAGGACGCCTATCCCGAGGAGTGCTGTGGTTTGATACTCGGCCCGCCCGCCGGCCCGCCCTCAAATGAGGCCGCCCGAAACGGGCGCGAGGAGGTGCGCCTGTTTCCGGTTCGAAATGTCCAGAACGAATATCACGAGCGTGACCCCGAGACCTATACGCGGACGGCCCGCCGCGCCTACCTGATCGATCCATTCGAGTTTGAACGCATTCTCGGGGAGGCGAAGGAGAGCGGCGAGGTGCTCCGCGGAATTTTTCACAGCCACCCGGATGAGGACGCCTATTTTTCTCAGGAGGACAAGGACGCGGCGGTGCCCTTCGGCGACATCCCCTCGTTTCCGGATGCCGAGCACGTAGTCATGAGCGTGCGAGAGCGTCGGGTCAGGGATTTTAAGGTGTTTCGCTGGTCTACGGAGGAGAAGGATTTCGCCGGTGGTGAACTCGCCGTGGATGGAGAGATTTGATGAGTTCCCCTGGCCGCCTCGCCGAGGCCTCGGNGCTTGTCCTGGGGGCGGGAGGGCTTGGATCCCCGGCCGCCCTGGCGCTGGCCGCCTCTGGAGTTGGCCGGATTGGGCTCGTAGATGACGATGTGGTGGATCTTTCGAATCTCGCCCGGCAGATACTTCACCGCTCGGAGGATGTCGGCCGCGCTAAGGTGGTGTCAGGGGCNGAGCGCCTTTCCCGCCTGGCCCCCGGTNTGAGGGTGGAGACTTTNCCTGTCCGCATGACCGCCGGGAACGCCGCTGAATTGCTGTCGGGTTTTGACGTCGTTGTGGATGGCAGCGACACTATTTCAGCCAAGTTGATGCTCAACGATGCCTGCGTTCAGGATGGGCGTCCCCTCGTGGCNGGCGGGATTCTTCGGTTCTTCGGNCANATTTTGACGGTCCTNCCGGGAGAGACGGCCTGCTATCGGTGTGTTTTCGGGCGCATNGCTCCGGGCGGCGAAGGTCCTTCCTGCGGGGAGGCAGGGGTGTTCGGCGCCGTCGCGGGGGTAATCGGTATGGCGCAGGCGGCGGAGGCCGTCCGCCTTCTCTTGGGGCTTCGGCCGGCCTGGGCGGGAAAACTGCTGACGGTCGATTTGTGGGACGGAAAATTCGGCGGAATTCGGGTTCAAAAGGACTCTTCGTGTCCCGCGTGCTCGGAAGCGGCTTTGGACTCCTGCGGGGATGAAGAAATACGCTCCGCGAAAAATACTGAAGCTTTCGGGAAGGAAGCCGTAATCAACGGTTTGAACTGACGGCCTCGGCGGATTGGGTCAAACGCTGAAGGGGGGAAGCGATGAAAATATCCACCAAGGGCAGATATGCCGTTATCGCCATGATCGATCTGGCGCGGCATTCCCAGACGCATCCGATTCCTTTACCGCAAATCGCGAGCCGGCAGAATGTCAGCCAACACTATCTCGAACAGCTTTTCGTCAAAATGCGGCGGGCCGAACTGGTGAAGAGCACCCGTGGGCCGGGGGGGGGCTACGTCCTGGCGCTTCCCCCCGTTCAAATTACGATGAAGGATGTTCTCAATGCCGTTGACGAGGAGATCGTGCCTGTGGACTGCGACAGCGATGGTGACTCCCATCCACCCAACCCGGCCGTAAGCGGCAGCCGCCAGCTTTGGATGAAGCTTGAAAAAGTCATCGAACGGACCCTGACGGAGACCACTCTGGAGGAATTGATCTCCGGTTTGGGGGATGANGGNGGCGAAGTCAAGATACCTGANTTCCAGGTCAGCATTTAAGGGTCAACGGCCGGAAGCGCCGCTCGCCGGAGTGGCTGGGCGGCATCGTTGGGGGGCNCGTTTTTTGCGCCGCTTCTCCTTCTACCTATTGTTATTATTTGTTGGCGCTCTCGCCTCTTGCGCGGCCACCGCGGTGGGCCAGGGAATTCGCCTGGACTGAATTCAACTTCCTCCCGGATTTCAAATNTCCGTTTTTGCCCGAAATGTTCCGGGAGCCCGGNCGATGGCACTGTCGCCGGCGGGCACTTTGTTTGTCGGGANCCGCAGGNCCGGCAGGGTTTATGNCATTCGCGATAAAGATCGGGACGGCAAGGCGGATGAGGTTTCCGTTATCGNGGAGGGCATGAATTCTCCAAACGGCGTTNCCTTCCGNAATGGTTCGCTTTATGTGGCCGAGATTAACCGCGTTCTGCGCTACGATAATATCGAGAATCGCCTCGGCAAACCGCCGGCGCCCGTTATCGTGAACGACAAGCTTCCCCGTGACTTGCACCATGGGTGGAAATTCATACGCTTCGGTCCCGATGGCCGGCTCTACGTTCCCGTGGGCGCCCCGTGCAATATCTGCGAGCCGGGCGAGCCCTACGCCTNGATACTCCGTTTTTCGGAGACGGGAGACTCTTGGGAGGTGTTCGCGCGCGGCGTTCGAAACTCGGTGGGCTTTGATTGGCATCCCGAGACAAAGGAGCTTTGGTTCACCGATAATGGCCGCGATCAATTGGGCGATGACTTGCCCCCCGATGAGCTGAACCATGCTCCCCGGAAGGGAATGCATTTCGGCTATCCCTATTGCCACGGGAAATCGATACCCGANCCCGAGTTCGGAAGAAACAAAAATTGCCGATCATTCACCCCGCCCGCGGTGGA
The DNA here is from genome assembly GCA_002685755.1 of Nitrospinota bacterium. Lineage (GTDB taxonomy): Bacteria > UBA8248 > UBA8248 > UBA8248 > UBA8248 > UBA8248. The sequence goes on along the minus strand of NYYB01000004.1, from coordinate 6,309 downwards.
GTTGGGTCNCCACGTGGCTTCTCTCGGGATGCGGTTCTACGCCGGGAAAATGTTTCCGCCAAAGTACCGAGGCCGGATTTTNATCGCGGAGCACGGCTCTTGGAACCGGAGCGTGCCCTACGGTTACCGGGTGCGCGTGGTCCGCGTTGAAAAGGGAAGACTCGCCCGCTACGAAGATTTCGCAGCGGGTTGGCTAAGGGGCGGAGTCGCCTGGGGCCGGCCGGTGGATATTCAGGTGATGCCTGACGGGGCCATTCTCGTATCAGACGATTACGTGGGAGCGATATACCGGATTTCTTATCGGAAATAGCGTGGTTTCGTTATTGGCATTTCTGAATTTCCTTGTCGGTCCGGGGGCTATGGGGTAGGGTGAAATTCGTGTAGGGGACTNGTTTCGAATCGTTTGTGATGCTCAGCCCTTGTTTGATTCGCACCCTTGAATATTGAAGCCTGTGGATGAAAGGCCCGGGTCCATGATCCCGCCCGAAGTGACCAATGCACCGATCGATGCCTCCCCCCCCCGCCGACTCCTCCGGTGCAGAGGAGGCGTCCCTTTACTCGGCCATCAGCGCTACCGTTAANAAAATCCTTCAGGAAAAAGATCTGAAACAGGGCCTCAAGGTGATTTGTGAGGAGGCGTGCCGAATCCTCGGGGCGGACCGTTCCCTTGTCATCCGGAGGATTGACGATTCAAACCAAAGGGAAATTCTGTANGCCAACAACATGCCCGTGGAATATCTCGAAAAGCTTGCCGCCAGCCGGGCCGAAACGATGATGGCGGTTGTTTTTCGAAACCAAAAACTCAAGGTATTTTCGGATGTGGGCCGTGACTCGAATATTTTCGATCCGGAAGATATCCGAAAAATCGGGCTTCGCACCCTGTGTGCNATTCCTCTCGTCGTCGGAGGAGAGTCTTANGCCGCTCTTCTTCTTCACCACCTTAAAGAGCGGAAATACAGTTCCGGGGATCTTCAGATCGCCNAAGCCTTTGGCGACCTCGCTTNGATGGCAATTGAAAAANCNCTTTTGCTCGCCGAAAACGAAGACCGGGCGGCTCGGATGGAAATTGTCGGGAGAATCGCGAAAATCGCGGGTTCTTCCCTGGAGCCGGATGAACTTTTCCGGGCCATCGCCAGGGAGATTCGCCACAGCGTTTNCTGTGATCGGTGCGTGGTGGGGAGCGTCGATCCAGAAACAGAGGTTATCCGCCAATTCGTTGAAGACGCAGACACTCCGATGGGGCCGCCCGCGAGTAATGAAGATCGAAAGGGCGGAATTATCACTCGATTCGTCTACGAAACAAGGCGGCCGGTCAACGTCCCGGATATTCCGGGGAGCCAATGGCGGGAGAGCCGGTATGTCAAGGCGGGGTATCGCAGCGCTCTGGTCATCCCCACCATCCAGGAGGGCCGCTGCGTCGCCCACATGANCCTCCAGAGCAGACAAGCCAATGCTTTCTCCAAAGAACACGAGGACCTGCTCAACTCCATCGCCAGCCACCTGAGCCCCGCTATCCGAAATGCCGGTCTCTACCAGGCTGCCGAAGATCGCGCCTCCCGCCTTGCCGTCCTGAACGAACTCAGCCAGAAGATCACCGAAAATCTTGACCTCAACGAGGTGCTCGATAATATTGCGCATGCTGCGNTGAATCTCCTAAATGGAGACCATTCACGNATTTTCCTCTTGGATGAAATCTCCGAGATGATCATTCTGAGGGCTTCGTACGGGGATGAGAGCGACCCTGGAGATACAAAAGATTCCTTCAGGCTTGGCGAGGGTTTCATCGGAAAGATGGTTCAGTCGGGCGACGAGGTGCTCATCGGAGATGTGCAGGAGGANCCTGCCTGGGTCAACGTCCGTTGGGCGAAGGAGTGGGACCTCCACTCCTATCTCGGACAACCCCTGCGCCGGGGGGGGAAAGATCATNGGNGCGATCGNTTGNCTATCGAAAAATAAAGACGCTTTCGAGCAGGNGATTCAATCCTTCTAAANGCCCTGGCTTCCCAGGCCGCCATTGCCATCGAGAACGCGCGTCTTCACGAGNAGGCGCATCGCAGCCGGAATTTTCTCGANAGCGTNGTTGGCGACTCCGCCGATCCGATTATCATCGNCGATCAAGAACGAAGAATCACCCTATGGAACTCGNGGGCCGAAGCGTTATACGGCTATACGGAGGCGGAGGTCATTAATCGCCATGTGNANCTGATCGTCCCGGNGGAATTAAGAGAGATTACGGATCGATTCAATGAAGAGTTGTTGGCGGAAGGAAAACCGATCACCGTCGAATGCGAAAGGATTCGAAAGGACGGGACGGTTGTTTCTATTAGCANGACGCTTTCGCCCGTGAGACTAGCGGACGGAACGCATATCGCCAACGCCGGAATCCATCGGGATCTCACCGGACGAAAGCGAGCGGAAGAGGAGCTTGTTCGCGCAAAAAAACGAGGCCGAATCGGCGAACTCGGCAAAAAGCGAATTCCTCTCCAATATGAGCCACGAGCTCCGCTCGCCGCTCAATGCCGTAGTCGGTTTCAGCGATATAATCCTGCTCCAGTCCGATCAGGAGAAAATCCGGGGATTCGCCGAAAAAATCAAGGACTCGGGCCACTATCTGACGCGATTAATCGAGGAGCTTCTTGATCTCGATCGGATTGACGAGGGAAAGGTCCGCCTCGAGATGGAGAATATTTCCATAAACGATCTTGTATCCGAAGTTGCCGCTGCGTGGCAGCTTCGGCTGCCGGATGAATTTTCTCTTCGATGCGAACTCGATTTTGGCGGTGGCCCGGTATTTTGCGATCCGACGCGGATTAGGCAGATACTTACTAATCTTATGGAAAACGCCGTGGAATATTCGCACCGGGGCGGCCTGCTGACGATTCGGACGGAGGCAAAATCAGAGGAACTATGGGTGAGCGTTCAGGACGAGGGAATGGGAATCGATCCCGTAGATAAGGAAGTGATATTCGACCGTTTCCGGCAACTGGAGAGCGGTTACAGAAGAAGCGCCGGAGGATTGGGGATTGGGTTGAACCTTGTCCAGAAACTTGTCGAGCTTCACGGTGGCCGCGTATGGGTGGAGAGCAAGAAGGACGTGGGAAGCGTGTTTACCTTCTCTTTGCCGTGCCCAGCGGTAAGGCAGGGAGAGCCCGATGTGGGCGGCAAGGAAGGCGGGAGCGGCGGCGCCGAGCCCTGGACCGGGAAACGCATTCTGCTGATGGACGATGTGGAACACTATCACGAATATCTGAGATTGCTCATGGACTCGGCCGAGGCGTTCTATTCCGCCTATAACGGCTTAGAAGGCGTGGAGGCGGCGATTCGCCACAAGCCCGATTTGGTATTGATGGACTTGCGTATGCCAGTGCTCGACGGATTTGACGCCACCGCCCGAATCAAGGCCGCGCACGAAACGCGGAATATCCCTCTCGTAGCCGTAACGGCGCAGGCAACGTACGAGGATAAGGAGAGGATTAGTGCCGCGGGCGCGGACGGTTTCGTAACCAAACCCATCGATCTCCAGCTCTTTCGGAAGACACTCGAAAATATATTTCGATAGCGGGCCACGAAAAAGATTCTGTCGGTCTCCTGGCGTTCAATCATTTCGGTATCCATCGTGTTCTGCCCTTTGTTTAGAAATGATAGAGTTCCGGGCTTGGTGATATTTTGTGAATCCGATGGCGCTGGTTTTATCTATGTTGGCAATAGGGGAAATTGATGACGTTTGAACCGGTGCGCGTGGCCTCGATGGGGCTCGGGCGGTGGGCCAATGTATTGGCGGACGCCTCCCTTCGCGGGGGCAAGATTAAAATTGTGTCGTGTTTCAGCAGGACACCCGAGAAGCGGCAGGATTTCATGAACCGCTACGGTTCCCGCCAGGCGGAGAGTTTCGACGCCCTATTGAGCGACGATGAGGTTGAGGCCGTCATTCTCACCACGCCTAACCATAATCACCTGGAGCATATCGAGGCGATCGCCTCGGCCGGCAAGCACGTTTATTGCGAAAAGCCCATCGCTCATAGTCTCGATCATGCCCGGAAAGTCGTGGATGCGGTCGACGCCGCCGGGACGCGCCTGGCCATCGGACACAGCGCCCGGCGCCTGACGGTCTCCCGCCGCCTCAAGGAGTTGATCGACTCGGGCGGCCTCGGAGATGTGTCCATCAATGAGAGTAACTTTTGCACGGAGCGTGGCCTCGAGCTGACTCCCGACAAGTGGCGCTCCAGCGCCGAACTCAACCCGACCGGCGTTGTCATTCAACTATCCATTCACCACATCGATACTTTCCGTTATCTCCATGGCCCCATCCGGAGCGTCACGGCCCGAATGAAGCGGATGCACGCGACCGCCGATGTCGAAGACTCGGCGATGATCATCATGGAGCATGAAAACGGTATTTTGTCCTACACTGGAGGTGGGTGGTCTTGCCCGTGGGCGTTTCACATGAATGTCCATGGGACGAAGGCGGTGGCCCATTTCCGCATTACCGGCCAGCAGTGGCGGGACCCCTCAAAGGCCCCGGAGCCGATTCGGCTGCACATCGACCGGGAACCCCTGGGCGATAAAACCGTCCTCGATATGCCGGATGGAGATATGTTTCGAGACGCGCTCGAGGATTTCGCGGATTGTGTGCGCGAGGACCGGAGCCCCGAGGTGGACGGGCGGGTAGCTTTTGAGGACCTGGCCGTTGTTTATGCCGCCGCCGAGAGTTCCCGGACCCGAAAGACAGTCGAAATGAAGGATTTTCTTTAGACCCGAGGGCCTCGGCGGTAGGCACGCGGCCCCTGGGCCGGTGGCCCCGGCGGACCGGAAAAAAAATTCAAATGAACCAGACTCTCTCATTAAATGATGGCGAAATCCGGGAGATTATCCGAGCCTATTTCGAGGTGCTCGAGGGCGGCGGCGCGGAATCGTGCTTCGGGCAGGAAAGGGGTCTTCCCTATCCGAAGGAGCTGATCTCAAGGGCGCTTGTGGCCGCGCTCAGGCGGTGGCCCGATGGTTCCGACTGGGAGCGGTGGCGCGCCGGATTCATCGAGATGGAGCGCTTTCTCGGCGAAGTGGACTGGGATCTCGTCGAGGAATTCTCGGCCAGGGCCAATGAAGGCCCCGAAGCCATCCTGGCGATGGACATGGCCCGAATGCAGGCGGCGAACAGCATCACGCATGCGGTCAGCCTCCGCAAACTCAGGCGCATGGAGGAGATAAATGATCTTTCTCTTCCCGGGATGAACACCGGGTCCGTGAAACGGGACGGCGAGGATTGATTTCCCGAAAAATTTCTCAAACCCCTCCGTGCGCTTTGGACCAGCTTTCCGGGTCGTCCAGGAACTTCTTGATTTCAGCCGATTCGTCCGCGTTGAAGTATCCTTTCGCCTGACCGACTTCGAGATTTGTCTTCCAGTCGGTTAGCCCGTGAAGGGTGATTTCTGCGTCCGATATGATTTTCTCGGCGGTGGGATATACGCCGTAGAAAAATACAACGATGGCGTGGTCCACCTCTCCGCCGGCCTCGCGGATTGCGTTGCAGAAATTCACTTTGCTCTTCCCGTCGGTGGCAAGGTCTTCCACAAGGAGAACCCTCTGGCCTTCCTCGAGGTCCCCTTCGATCTGGTTCTTGCGCCCAAACCCTTTTTTCTCTTTTCGAACGTAGATCATTGGCTCGTAGAAGTATTCCGAGAGCCATGCGGCAAAGGGGATTCCGGCGGTTTCCCCGCCCGCGATGATATCGAAATTATTCCGGCCGATTTTGGAGTCAACCTCCTCGGCGGCGATGTGGATAATCTCCCGGCGCTGGCGGGGCGTGGAGATGATTTTCCGGCAATCCACATAGACCGGGCTTGCCCACCCGGAAGTGAAGATAAAGGGATCATTCAGGTTGCAGTGAACCGCCTTGATTTCGAACAGGAGTTCCGAGACCCGGGCCCTTCTCTCAATGAGTTGTATGCTCACGCCATTTGTCCTCTTGTTGAAAATGAAAAAAGACTCTTTGCCCCGGAGCAAAATTGGCCGGGCGGTGAAATCCATCCGGGGGAAACGGTATAAGCGCTTTCGGCGCGTGAATTATTTTTCGGTTTTGCCGTTTAATATTTCGTTGCGGCGGTGCTGATCGTAAATACTTCGTATTAAAGAGTAAAAATCAAGAGAATCGCGCTTGAGTTGATCGAGCGACTCGATGTTTCGCGACCGAAAATCCACGGCGTCGGTCCCCCGCATTCCGTAAAGCCAGATATCGGCGTCGTTGGCGGCGGCGATATAGGTCAGCGGGTTGAGGAAAGTGTCGACGGCCTTGCCCGCGGCGCCCCGCAAGGA
>NYYB01000152.1 GCA_002685755.1 Nitrospinota bacterium | reverse complement strand
TCATGCCCGCGCCCGCCTCGAAGTATTCGACGATGGCGTTCTGGTCGGCGTCCCCGTGGCCCAGCGCCGCCGCGCCCAGGTAGACCTGCCGCGCGATCGAACAAAGGGGGGCGGGCACCTTCGCCTCCTCGGCGAGGGCGGTGATCATCCGCAGGTCCTTGAGCATGAGGTTGACGGTGAAGGTGGGGGTATAGTCCTTTGCGATCATCGTGCTGCCTTTGTAGTCAAGGATCTTGGGGATGACGCTCGCCTTGAGGAACGCCATCATCGCCTCGGGGTCGAGCCCGGCCTTGGCGCCAAGGGTGGTGGCCTCGGCGATGGCCGAGATGTGCACGGCGAAGATGTGGTTGGTCACGAGCTTCATCTGGAGGCCCGCGCCGTTTGGGCCGAAGTGGTGGACGGACTCCCCGATGGTCCCGAGGACGTCGGCGTGCTCGTCCAGGGCGGTTTTGTCGCCGCCGGCGATGAGGGCCAAGGTTCCGGCCTTGGCCTGGGGGACGCTGCCGCTCACCGGGGTGTCGAGGAAGCGGATGCCTCGTTTTTGGGCTTCCGCGGCGATTTTCTGGCTTCCATCGGCCGTGATGGTGGAGAGATCGAAGCAGACCGCCCCCTCGGGCGCGACCGCGAGAGCGCCCTTTTCGCCCAGATAGGCCTCCTCGGCGTGCCGGGTTTCGGGGACCGAGCTGCAGATGACCTGGGCTCCGCTGGCCGCCTCGGCGGCGGAGGCGAACGTCCGTATGCCCTGCTCCTCGGCGCGCCCTCTCGCGGCGGGCGAAGGGTCGAATCCGCGGACCTCGAACCCGTTCTTGAGCAGATTTGCCGCCATGGCGCCTCCCATGTTTCCCAATCCTAAATAAGCCACTATCTTCGGCATGAATCGAATCTCCTCGGGTTTTATATAAAAATTAACGGCTTCGACCCTTGCTCTGGCGCTTGGGCTTCTCTCCTGCGGCGTTCAGGTAGCTCTCGAAAACGGCGTTGAAATCGGCTTGACGCAAGCCCAGTGCGATTGCCGTGACGTATTGCTGGAGAGCGGCGACGCCGAGCGGAACAGGAACGCCGAGGTCGTTCGCCTCCCCGACGCTCAGCCCGAGGTCTTTTTTGCTGAGCTCGACCGGGGCGATGACATTCGAGTAATCGCGGGCGGCCATTTCCGTCCCTTTGTAGAATAAAAGATTGGGGACGGCGCTTTCCTGGAGGAATTTCACCATCTTGTCGGCCTTCAGCCCTCCCTTCATCCCGAAGGCGACCCCTTCGGCGATACCGGCGTGGTGGATGTAGAGTATGTGATTCGTTACGAGCTTCATTATCAGGCCGGTGCCTGGTGGCCCCATGTATGTGATCGATTTGCAGAAGGCCTCAAGAACGTCCCGGTTCTTTTTCAGGGCCTTTCGGTCGCCGCCCACCATGGCAGCGACCTGTTTATTCGCGAGGTGGGGGATACTTCCACTCACGGGGGCGTCAAGAAAGGCGACACCTTTTTTCTTTCCGGCCGCGGCAATCTCGCGAGCCAGATCGACTGTACTGGTTGAGAGTTCGAATATCACCGCTCCGTGCTGGAGCGCCTTCAGGGCTCCGCCCGATCCCAGATAAACATCGCGCACGACAGCCGGGGTCGGGAGCGAGCTGCACACGATATCGGCCCCTTTTACAGCCGCTGCGGGAGTTTTCGCTGCTTTTGCCCCGTTTTTCTTGGCCGTTGCCATCGCCTTGGCCACGGGGTCATAGCCCGTAACGGAATAGCCCGCTTCGAGGAGATGCTTCGCCATCAAGCCCCCCATTTTTCCAAGACCGAGAAATGCCACCTTTTTCGACATGTTTCCAATTCCCTTTTCGGATAATCCAGCACGAACTTTGGTATGAAGACTTCGGGAAAACGAAAATTACGATTTCGTTTTAGACTAATTAATNCNAATATAGCACGAAAAAAGTATCGGCGCACTCGAGAGCCTAAGGTTTGTCTAGGTGGTCCTTCCGGCCCGCACGAGCCGGATAAGGAACGGGATGGCTATGAGGGTGGTGAGGATCGAGACGCTTCCGCCGCCGATAAATGCCATTTTATAGGCCTCCGAGGCGGGTGATCCCTTCGAAAGCATTAACTGGACGATGCCACCTCCGAGAAGAGGGCCGGCAAAAAACCCCAGCGAACCGGCGGAGTTGAAGGCCCCCATCGCGGTGGAGCGAATCTCGCTTCCCGCGAGGTCGGTCATGATGGCCAGGCTCGGCGAGAAATTCAGGGCGCTNATGATTCCGAGGAGGAGCATCGATGGAAAAAGCCAATCGGTGGGAATCCAGCCGAGAAGGGACACGAAAATAGCGTAAAGCAAGGAGGCGGCAACGATAAGAAAGCTTTTCGACCATGTTCGGCAGAGTCGCCCGAAAGGGTAGCAAAGCAGCCCGAAGGGAATCAGAAGGGTGGACATCAGGAAGCCGAACTGTTTGGGCGACCAACCGGCCGTCTGAACCAGGTAGAGGTTGAACGAGGAGACCATGATTCCTACGAGAAGCCGGTCTGCGAAGGTGAACAGGCAGGGGATAAAGGTGGCTCTTTCCTTGCGGATAATCCGCATGAGTTCGGCCGGATTTNGCCCACCCTCGGTGGGGCGGACCCGTCGATCGTGCCNGAGTACCCAACCGCTGACGAGGGCGCCAATTAGACNAATCANTGCCGCGGCAACGAGGGGGCGGTGAATTCCGCCCGTTGAGAGCGCGCCGCCCAACCCGGCGCCTGTGGCGACGGCGAAGATAATGGACCCCCCCACCGCGCCCATGATTCCGCCCGAGCGGGCCGGATTCCGGTGGGCTAGGGTGAGAGCGGCTCCCATGACACCGGTCAGAGCCGCGATATGGGTGATTCCCTCAAGGAAGCGGAGCGCCATCAGGGCCGCGTAGGTGGGGGCCCATTTGATGCTGAGCAAAAGAAGAGCATCCAGAACAAAAGCGATTACAACGATGGGCTGGCGTTTGCCGATCCGGTCAACGATCAGTCCCACGACCGGNGCGGCGAGAATAGCGCTAATCATGTTGATGGAGAGAAAGGCGTGGGCGGCAAAAGGCCCCACGGGGAAGCGATCCAGGACCAGTGGTTTCAGGATGGGGACGAGAAGGGTGACGGGGATGACCGCGAGAAATACGAGGANACACAAAACGGGCAATGTCGGCTGATGGGGGACGATTTTTGTCTGTTCGTTTGGTGCGTTCATCGAAAGCCGTTGTTCGAGNTTTTCAGTCGATTTGATGGACTCGGGCGTAATTAATTAACATCCCCCTCGTTTCCGTAAATTTTATGGCGCGGCCGCCCCTCGAGGATCTCCGCTTTCCCCCAGTCGGTTACTCCTTTAAAGGCGTCACTTTGAATGAATTCCTTGAATGCGTCCTGTGAGTCCCANTNGGAAAGAATGGTGTATGAGTTTGGTTTCTTGACCTGACGGTAAAGGAGGCTTTGCACATGGCCGAGTGAGCCGTCGAGCGCGGTGGTCACCGCCTCGAATTTCTCCTCGAATTCCTCTTCTTTTCCTTTAATAACGTCGTAGTACATGCCTACCGTGATCATGGTATGTCCTCGGATGTTGTCGGAAAATAATTAAACCTCGCCACCCCTCAAAGGCTATCAGGAAGCGGCGATGATCAAAACATCCGAAAATAGTTTCGGGGATGGTATTGGAGGNGCGTATAGGGATCACAGTGGAAGATGTGTTGCATACTTGTCTACCGGACTGATGGAAGGATAAAGTAAGGGCAATATTACTTCACGATGCCCGCCGGAGAGATGTTTCTGATAAAAAGATTCTTTTGTGCCCAGGTGGATATTCCCCTGTTTTTCCGTTCGTCGTTTTATTTTCCGTCCGCCGAGAATTTTTTTCTTTTCCCCCGCATGACCATGGGGAGCATATCGGTTTGAGTAGGCCACTACGGATTCTGATGGTCATTGACAGTTACTTTCCGGACAGCCAGGGCGGGGCGGAACGGATAGTGGACGGCTGGAGCCGGGAGATGGCCGGCAAGGGGCACGAGGTATGTGTGTTGGCGGGCCGGATCGGAGAGGGGTCTGGACCGGACGAGGAGAGGGGAGGCTACCGGATCCGGAGATGGTCCTCGCGGAGGCGCTCATTCGGGGACGGGTATCTTTCGGCGATTTTTGCTTGCACCAGGGCGGCCGGCAAACTCGCGGAAGAATGGCGGCCGGACATCATTCACTGCCACCAGGGGTTGTCCGCCTATGCGGCGCTCCACGCGGGAATTCCGGCCCCGGCGGTTTGCACATTTCACAGCCCCTGGCGCGACGAGTTTATCGAGGACGCGCTGGCGAGAGAGGAGACCCTCTCACCCGTAATTCGCCTGCTCTACCGATTGATAGCCCGCCTGAAAGCGGCCCGCATTCACCACATGGAAGGCGATTCTCTCATCCGGTGCCGGCGAGTTGCCGTCCTGAGCGAGTTCAGCCGCGATCGTCTTGCCGGGGTTCACGGAATACTTCCAGCGGGAATCGATTTCCTGCGTGGCGGAATCGATCTGGACCAGTTCTCGCCCGCCCAAGGGGAGCGTCGGGAGAGTATCCGGCGCCAACTGGGTTTCGACGGCCTGACCTTGTTGACCGTGAGAAGACTTGTGAGGCGAATGGGCATCGATCTTCTTCTGAAAGCGATGGTCCAAATCTGCTCCCGCGTGCCGAACGTTCGGCTTGTGGTGGTGGGAACGGGTTCGGAGAGGGAAGGGCTCGAGCGGATGGCGAACGAACTGGGCGTCGGCCCCTCCGTTCGATTCGCCGGTTTCGTTCCGGATGGGGAGTTACCCGACTACTACAAGGCCGCGGATCTTTTCATCCTGCCCACACGCTCTCTCGAGGGATACGGAGTGTCCACGCTGGAGGCGCTCGCNTCGGGTACTCCNGCCGTCGGAACGCCCATCGGAGCCACACCCGGAATTCTGGCTCCCCTTGAGAAGGGATTGGTAGCTCAGGAAACGTCGCCCCAGGGAATTTCGAAGGCGGTTCTCCCCTGGCTAGTGTTCCCGTCGGCCCTGGCGGATATTCGGCCCCGATGCCGGAGTTACGCGGAGGAGAATTTCCGGTGGTCCGATGCGGGAGATCTCCTCGAGGATTTCTATCGCCGCGTGATTTCGGATTCGAAGGGAATTGGGTAATCGCCCATGCGGGTTTTGATGGTTTCCCATGCCTGCGCGGAGCCGATAAATCGCGGCAAGCTGAAAGCGCTCACCCGCCGGCCGGGTCTGGAAATATCCCTTTTGGTCCCTCGCCTCTGGAAGGAAGGGGAGCGCACTCTCACCACCGATCCGGGGGACGGTGAAGGATTTCCGCTTTATGCGGGGGCCGTATTATTTCCGGGCCGGGTTACGGGGCATGTCTACCGAAGTGGCCTGATGCAGGCCATAAAGAGCGNGCGCCCCGATATCATCCATCTCGAGGAAGAGCCGTGGAGCCTCGCGGCAGCTCAANTCCTCGCCCTTTTGCCGTGGTATCGGCCGCGGCCGAGACTGGTTTTGTTTTCCTTTGAGAATATGGATTTGGATCTTCCGTTTTTCCGCCGGTGCATTGAACGAAAATCCCTTGCCGTGGCGGAGGAGATAATCGCGGGTGGGGAGACTGTCCGGGACCGTCTCCTCCTCCGGGGCGCTTCTCCCGGGAGAATCACCGTGATCCCCCAGTTCGGCCTTGATGCGGACCTGTTTCATCCGCCCGAGGAGGGTGATCGTTCCGATGAATTCACGGTTGGGTTTATCGGCCGCCACGTCCATGAAAAAGGGATCGACACCCTCATCCGAGCCCTGGTGGATTTAAAGGGAAATTGGAGAGCAATTNTCGTGGGAGATGGTCCAAGGCGAGCCGAGATGGAGGCCCTNGCCCGGTCGCTGAACCTTTCCGGGCGAATCGAATTCCCGGGNTGGGTGGATCATTTTGAAATTCCCGGGCTGCTGAGAAAGATGGATGTCCTGGTCCTGCCGACCCGGAGCGTCGAGCGGTGGAAGGAGCAGTTTGGCCATGTGCTTATCGAGGCGATGAGTTCCGGGGTGGTCCCGGTGGGCTCCACATCGGGTGAAATTCCGAACGTCATCGGAAAGGAGGGGTTTGTTTTCCCCGAAAACGATTCCCTTTCGCTCGCNAATATTCTCGCGGAGCTTCAGGAGAATCCGGAACTGCGCCGGCGGATTTCGATTTCCGCGAGAGAAAGGGCCAGGACCGAATTTGGCTGGGAGGTAATCGCCGAAAAGACGCATGCCGTCTATGAGCGCGCATTCGCCGCGAAAAGTGCGGGCGCAGGGCGGGCGGCTCCATGAACCGCATGGAGCAGGNCGCCAGAAATTCCGGCTGGGTTTTTATCGGGCGCGGCGCGGAGCGTTTGATTCGGATCGTGGTTGTTGTTGTGCTGGCCCGGATTCTCGGGGTGCGCGGGTTCGGCGTCTATTCGTTCGTGTTCGCTTTCGCGGAGGTGTTCGCGATATTCACGGATGTGGGCCTTCAGACGGTTTTGGTCCGTGAGATAGCCCGCGATCGTGATTCGGCGCCCCGGCTTTTGGGTAGCGCCCTGGTTCTCAAGGCGGTCATGGCCGCCAGCTGCTGGGCCGCGGCCTGCCTCATCGCCATCTGGATAATTCCCGCGGGCGAGTCCCTNTGGTCGGCGCTCGCTGCCTCGTTATTATTGTTCGTCTCTTTCAGGGTGACATCCCTTCGAACGATTCTCGACGCTCCGTTCGAGGCCGNTTTGCGGATGGCCGTGCCCATCAGAATTGGGGTCATGACCGAGTTGGCCTCCGCGGCCTGCCTCATCGCCGCCGCTTTGGCGAGATGGCCCCTTCCGGCGCTCATCGGTGTACAGCTGGGGGTGCTTCTTCCCGGCGGATTGTGGCTTGGGCTGCATTTCTTTCGCGAGGCCCGGCCCGTTATTCGGTTCGATCCCCGCCACTGGCTCNNGCNCCNCTCGNATGGCGATACCCATCGGAGCCGCCAATATCTTTCTCATCGCCTACACGCGATCCGATCTTTTAATGCTGGAGTGGTTGTCGGGCGAATCATCCGTCGGCATGTATTCCGCCGCTTACAAGCTGACGGGGTCGCTGGCCATTGTGCCCATGGCGATAACGGTATCGCTCCTTCCGATGATATCCAGGGCTTTCGAAGAAGGTGACGGCGAGATGGTGCGTAAAATGTACCGGGGTGCGGCCTCCCTGGCGGTAGCGTCGGGCCTGCCGATCCTGGTTGGCGGGCTGATTTTTTCGAGAGAGATCATTGGCGCGGTTTACGGCCCCAAATTCGCCCCGGCGGCGGATGCGCTAAGCGTCTTGGGGGTGGCGACGGTTTTGAGCTTCGTTCTCTATGTAATGACGACGACGGGAGTGGCGGTGGGCAGGGCGGGCCTTTTCACGGTTTATGCCGGTGTTTTGGCGTTGTTGAACATCGTCTTGAACGCGGCGCTCATCCCCTCGTTCGATTTCCTGGGGGCAAGCTGGGCCACCCTTATCGCGGAGGGATTCATGCTGGCGGCGGGGCTGGCGGTGCTTAGGCCCGAGGTGGGCCTGCCCTCGGGAGGAGCTGCCCTCCGCGCCGCCGGCGCGGCCGCCGCGTCGGCGGCGGTGCTCGCTTGGGTCCCGGCCCCGCTGGGGGCAAACCTGTTTATCGCGCTGGTTTTGTACGCTACGCTTGTCTATAAGGGCCGGGGGCTCACCCCCGAGGGGGTAGCTGCGGTACAATCGCTGTTCGTGTCGAAATTCCGCCATCCGAGAGGCGAGTAAATCTGATCATGAAAGGAGCGGATCGAAAATCATCCAACCCTTTGTCCGATTCTCCATCAGGCGTAATCGGAAATTCCGAGTTGCCAGGGATACCCTTGCCCGTACTGGATCCTGAACTCGGGCGAATTAAGCCGCCGGAAGGTCCCCGGGGGGGGAACTCCTTTCAGCATGAACCTCGCCCGCGCCGGTATGCCTATCGCAATCCCTGGACGGTGAGGCTATTCCGGTTGCTGGACAGCGTGTGCGGCCGGCTTTTCGGCAAAATACGAGAGCGTCCCAAAACCATAGAGCGCGTTCTGGTGATGCGCCCCGATCATTTGGGCGATTTCCTGTTCTCGCTACCCGCCCTTAAAGCCTTGAGGGACGAGCTTCCGGATGCTCGAATCGACGTACTTGTTTCTCCCTTGGCGCGTCAATTGATTCCAAACAACTGGAAGGAGTGGTGGGGTTTCGCGCCTTTGGAATTTTCCGCTCCTTGGCTTCAAAGGCCCAAGAAAATCCGATTTGGCCTGAGGGCGACTTTGGGTTTGACTCGGCTGCTGCGAAAACGGCGGCGCGATCTGGGCGGCCGGTACGATCTGGCCATCGATCTCCGCGGGGATTTTCAATTAATTCTGGCTTCCCGGCTTGCCGGCGCGCGCTACCTGGTGGGAAAGGGACATACAGGGCTTGGGAGCCTCCTCGATGTGGAGGTGGACGGAGCCGGCGGCCGCCACCAGGTCGAGATGAATCTGGCGCATGTCGAATCGGCGGGTTTCGAACCGCGGGAAACCACCAGTCCCGAGTTGATCCCGAGCAAGGAGGAGGAGGGACAGGGGAAGTCTATTCTTCGAGCCCAGGGGGTGGACGGATCCAAAATATTAATCGGTATGCATGTTGGCGCCGGGCAGCCGACCAAGTTGTGGGGAGTCGATAAATATGCCGAATTGATTAGGCGCATCATCGCGGGCCGGCCCTCCCAAGTGGTGTTGCTCGGCGGCCCCGAAGATCGGGCCATTACGGACGATGTCCTAATTTCTTTGAAGGGAAGCCGGATAGAGGGCCGTGTTTTCGATCTTTGCGGAAAGCTACCCGATTTGCGCACGTTCATGATGGTGGCCAAGCAGTGCGCCCTGTTCGTCGGAAACGATTCCGGACCCGGCCATATCGCCGCGGCGCTTCAGGTTCCAGTGGTCAGCGTTTTCAGTGGAACGAACGACCCGGCTGAATGGGGCCCCCGGGGGCCATCGGTCGTCATCGTCCGCAAGCGGATAGAGTGCGAGGGTTGCGGATTGACCCAATGCGACCACCTTTCTTGCATGGCTGAACTCGATATCGATGCGGTTTATCAGGCGGTGCGGAGATGCGTATAGGCATTGATGCCCGCATGATTTTCATGAGTGGTATCGGTACCTACTTGAGAAATTTGATTGAAGGTCTGCGCCGCCTGGGCGAAGACCATGAATACGTCGTTATTATACAGGACGGCGATCGGGAGCGGTTTCATCCGCCGGGCGAGAATTTTTCTTTGATTTTTTCGAGAGCGCGGCCATATTCACTTTCCGAGCAGGTGGGACTTGCGCGGTTGGTGGAGGCTCAAAATCTCGATCTCGTTCATCATCCTCACTACGCCGCTCCTATGTTCGGGCGCACTCCGATGGTAGCGACAATTCACGATTTGATTCACCAGCTTTTTCCCGAGCAGTGTCCTTCCAAATTGGCTTGGCGGGTATCGCGGCTCCTGGCGAAGCGGACCGCCGGCCGTGCCCGGATTATCCTGACGGTATCGGAGCATTCACGGCGCGACATCATAAAACATCTGGGGGTGGCTCCCGACAAGGTTCGTCTTACCTATAACGCGCTTCCTCCGGGTTGGGGAGAGGAAGGACAAAGAGAATCGTTCCCCGGATTGAAGGCGGGGGACCCTTTTTTTCTTTATGTTGGCAATCATAAAAAACACAAGAATATCCCGCTGCTCCTCGAGGCGTTCGCGGGGGTCCGCCGCCGGATGAGCGGGGTGCGGCTTCTGCTGACGGGCAGTGGGGACGGATTGAAGGATGAGATGGCCCGGCGCGGTCTCGGCGGCGAGGTGGAGTTTCTTGGAGATGTCCCGCACGAAGCTCTTGAGGGCATTTACGCCGCCGCGAGGGCCCTTGTTTTCCCCTCAAGCTATGAGGGGTTCGGCTATCCGCCGCTGGAGGCGATGGGTTGCGGAACTCCGGCGATTGTCTCCGATGTAGCATCTTTGCCCGAAGTGGTGGGAGAGGCGGGGATCGTCGTCCCCGAAGGGTGTGTGGAGCCGCTTCGGGAGGCCATGGTCCGCCTGCTCGAGGACGATTCGCTTCGTGCCAGTCTATCCTTGAAGGCCCGGAAGCAGGCGCGAAAATTCTCCTGGCGCGCTTTGGCCGAGGAAACCCTGAAAGCCTACCGGGATGCCTTGCCGGAAAACCGCAACAATGCCGCCGCTTCGGGGGGCGGGACGTGAGCAACGACCGTCTTCACCGGGAACGGGATTTCTATGAGAAGAGAAGCTCCCTTCGTGGAGAGGCGCTTGCCGATGAGACGCTTTGCTTCGAGGATTCGGTATACGTAGACCATGAGAGCTGGGTCCGGGACACTTTCGAGCTTTTAGGCGATCTCCAGGGAAAACGGGTGCTCGACTATGGGACGGGGGACGGAATGAGCGCCACGGTTCTGGCCCGTCTCAAGGGGGATGTTTTTGCGTTTGATATCGCTTTTGGCAATGCAGTCCTCTCGGCCCGCCGCGCGTACGCGAACGGGGTGGGCGGACGCGTTCATCTTCAGGAGATGGCCGGCGAGTCTCTCGGGTACCGGGACGAATCGTTCGACGCCATTTACGGAAATGCGGTTCTTCATCATGTCGATTTGGAACTAGCGGGAAAGGAAATAGCGCGTGTGCTCCGGCCCGGCGGCATCGCTGTTTTCAGCGAGCCCTGGGGGGGGAACCCGATTCTCGAATTTGTCCGGAAAAGAATCCCCTACCGGGGAAAGGACCGAACGGAGGACGAGGAGCCCATTCGCCAAAAGGATATCGAAACTCTCAGAAAGAATTTCCCTTGGATTGAGATGCGGGGGTATCAGCTTTTCTCGATGATTCGCCGCCTGTTCAGGTGGAAGGTGCTAATCGATTTGCTTGAGGTGATCGACAGGATACTTCTCCGGGTGTTCCCCTGGCTTCAGCGCTACTGCAGGTATGCCGTCATTGTCATGCGAAAGGGCGGGCCGCAGGCGGGAGAGGGAGCGCCGATTACGCCTCCCGGGGCGGGAAAAAATTGATGCGGATTGCAATAGTTCACGATTGGCTGACGGGGATGCGCGGGGGGGAGAAGTGCCTCGAGGTGTTTTGCGAGATATATCCCGAGGCTGACATTTTTACCCTCCTTCATGTGCCGGATTCGGTCTCGAAGATAATTGAAAACCACCCCATTCATACCAGCCCGATTCAGCATATGCCGGGCGTCGAGAAGAAATACCGGTATTTTCTTCCGCTAATGCCCTCGGCCATCCGGATGTTTGACCTTTCGGGATACGATTTCATCCTCTCGAGCAGCCATTGTGTGGCGAAGGGCGCCCGGGGCAGGGAGGACGCCTTTCATCTATGTTACTGCTATACCCCGATGCGGTATGCATGGTCGGCCTACGATGAGTATTTCAGCGGTGGCCGGGTGGGAAGGCCCCTCAAGTGGGTCCTCCCCCGGGCGATGGCCTACCTTCGCAGGTGGGACCGGGAGTCCAACAGCGGCGTGAATGAATTCGTGGCGATCAGCCACACGGTAGCCAACCGCATCCGCTACCACTACGGCCGGGAGGCGGACGTACTTTACCCGCCGGTCGACACGGACCGGTTTTGCCCCGGTTCCAGGGCGGGGGAATACTACCTCGTGGTCTCGGCTTTTGCTCCCTACAAGAGGGTTGATGTGGCTGTTGAGGCGTTCAATCGCCTGGGGCGTCCTCTTATGGTGGTGGGGCACG
>NYYB01000151.1 GCA_002685755.1 Nitrospinota bacterium | reverse complement strand
CGCTCAGGCGGTTTGCGCCATGCGTTCCGCCGCAGGCCTCCCCCGCCGCGAGAAGGCCGCGCACCCCGCTTTCGAGGTGGCCGTTGACCGAAATGCCGCCCATGTAGTGGTGTACCACGGGGGTGATAATCACCGGATCCTTCCCGAATTCAAGGCCGAGCCTGCGCATGGCTTCGGTGAGATGGTGGTATTTCACTTCGAGCACCTCCCGGTCAACGCCCGAAGCGTCGAAGTATACGCCGCCTTCCACGCCCCGCCCGGCCTGCACTTCCCGAAAGATGGCGAGGCTGGTCTGATCGCGGGTCGCCATGTCTTTGGCTTCGGGGTAATAGCGCGGCATGAAACGATCCTGTTCCTTATTCCGGAAAATCGCGCCATCGCCCATCATGACGCTCGAGATGGAGGAGCGGAACGGGCTGATTCCCCAGTTGGGATAGAACTGGGGAAATTCCAGGTCGCGGAGGGTCGCGCCGGCGTCTAGCGCCAGCGCGTAGCTGTCGCCCGTGATATCCGCCGTGTTGTTTGTGTGTGAGAACATCTGTCCGGCGCCGCCGGCGGCGATGATAATCGCCTTGGTGCGAATGAAGAGATAGCGTTCCTTTTCCTCATCCATGGTCAGCGCACCTTCGATGGCGCCGTCCCGGCTAACGAGTCTGAGAACGGGTGTGCGATCCAAGAAGGTGACCCCCAGATTTTCCGCGAATTTCAGAAGGGGCAAAGTGATGGACTGTCCCCGGGCATTTTTAGGCAGGTGATCGGTCTCGGTGCGGAGACTGCGCCTCTTGGTGTGGCCGGGGGGTTGTCCGCGCAAAAGGTCTCCGCTCTTGTCCCGGCCGAGGACGACGCCGAATCGGGAGAGGCCGAAGACTTCCTTTTCCGAATTTTCGGCCAAAAGGCGGGTCAGGACCGGATCGCACAACCCTTTTCCGCTCGTTAGCGTGTCTTCAATATGCTGTTCGATTGAATCGCCGGGGTCCACGTCGGACGAGGAGACGGCGATACCGCCTTCGGCGACCAGGGTGTTTCCGCTGCGGCCGGCCTTGCGTTTGCATGCCACCATGACGCTGACGCCACCCTCGGCGGCGGCGATGGCCGCGCGGAGCCCCGCGAGGCCGCCTCCCACGATTAAGACGTCTGTATCGAGTTGATCGACAGTCGGGGTCATGTGTTACCTGCTGGAGGGGTGAGCCGGGGCGCGCGCAACGCTCTCGAGCAGGCGGCCCGCCCCCGGGATTGAATCGGCGATACCGGCCGCTCCGAGCGCCGCCCAGAGCAGCGCCCCATTGCTGGTGACGACGGGCTTTCCGAGTTCGGCCTCGAGCGGCGCGGACGCGGGAAGCGCCCTGATGTCGGTCGCCAGCAGGGCGATGGCGTCCGCGTCGGGGCAGTCGGCCTGGCGCCCGAGATCGATGATGCTGGATACGGGAAGGCGGCAAATCTCCTTCTTGTCTGTCACCCGCAAGTTCACGATCCGGACCGCTTCGAGGCCGTAGTATGCGCAGTATGCGTTCAGGATAGGGTTCATGGACTCGGGATAAGTTACGCCGATGGCGATACGTTTGGCGCCGAGTGAGCGAAGCGCCTCCGCGGTGGCCGTGCTGACGGCGACGGCCGGTGCGCCGGTATTTTCTTCCACCTTGTGGACGAATTCCTCCGCCCAGCCGGGTTTGACGGCGATGGCGCTCGCCATGCACGCATATGCGATCAGATCGACGAAAGCGACTTCCAGTTGTTCCACGGCGCGGAGATGGCGGCTTTCAATGTTCCGGGCTTCTTGGACGCTGAAGGTGCGACCCGTCGAGATGCGCGAAAAGTGGGCCGAGACACCGTCCGGAAGATAATGCGCGCACTCGGCCTCGAGAACGGTGTTGTTCGAGGGGATGATAAAGCCGATTCGCGCACGATCACCGTACAAGACAGGGTCCTTTCTTGAGCCAGCCGAAATACCGGCGGGCATCATAGCACCGGAAATTTGATCCTGTACATATGAACAGGGATGTCGGCATGGATGTGTTGCCCGAGGTCTTGTTACATGTTACGGATCAGCGCGTACCATGGAGAGCGTTTTTTCATATCTGTTCCGGAGGAGCTTTCATGCGGCTTGGTCTCACCATCGTCGGGGACTCGCTTGAAAACTTTGTCCGCTATGTCCGGCAGGCGGAAGAGGCCGGTGTCGCCGCCGTCGGTTCAGGAGATTCGCAATCCCTCTACCATGAAGTATGGTCGCGGTGCACGCTCGCGGGGGTGAATTCCGAAAACGCGTTGGTGGGCCCATGGGCGACCAACCCGGTGACCAGGCATCCGAGCGTTACGGCGGGCGCCGCCGCGACGCTCGCCGTGCTCACCGGCGGCCGCGCCTATGTCGGCATCGGCCCGGGTGACTCCGCTGTATACAACATCGGCCATAAGCCCGCGAAGTTGTCTCGTCTGGAAGCGTATATCCTTACCGTCCGCCGGCTTTTAGAGGAAGGCGAAGCGGATTGGGATGGAAAACCCGCCCGCCTCGACTATCCGCACCCTCCCGTCAAAATTGCCATGCCCGCTTCCGGCCCCAAGGCCCTCCGGCTCGCCGGCAAGGTGGCCGATATGGTCTGGGTCTGCACGGGTCTGACGCCGGAGGTGATCCGCGAGGCCACCTCGATCCTCGCGGAGGGCGCCGAGGAAGGAGGCAGGACGCTTGACGACCTCGATATCTGGTGGGTGGGGCTCTTGAACATCCGGGAGAGCCGGGAGGCGGCGATCGAGGAACTCAAATTCTCCCTCGCCAGCTATGCGCACATCATTTTCCGCTACACCATGGACGGTAAGGCCGTTCCGCCGGAGCTCTCCGGAGCCATCCAGCGCTTGGCGGAGGGGTATCAGTCCCGCTTTCACGTCCAGCCGGGCGGTGAANNTNCCNNNGCNNGCAGCTCNTGGAGGAGTTGGGTCTCAAGGGCTATTTAGCCGACAGGCTCTCCATCACAGGAACCCTGAAAGAATGCCTGGAGCGGTTCCGGCGGCTCAAGGAAATGGGGGTCGAGCAGGTTTGGTCTCCGGTCCGTTTCGCGGACAAGCAGCCGCTCATGAACGCCATTTGCGATGAATTGATGCCGGAGCTTGGAAAGATTTAGCCGGTNGGCGGCCGGTCAATATCTTGTTTTCATCTTCTGATTCGGGAGTTTTGTCATGTCCCTTCATATCGGCATCAACGTCAATACCCGTATTCCGNTAATCTATCCCGAACACTACACCGAGGCGGAGTTGCTCGACCTCGCCGTCGAAATNGAAGAGAGCGGATACGATTCCATATGGGTCGGTGACAGCATGTACCAGAAATCGCGCCTGGAGGCGTTGACCGTCCTGGGAGCCATCGCGGCNCGCACNNNGCGNGTNCNGCTNGGCACGGCCGCCATCGTCTCCCCCCTCAGACACACTATCTGGCTTGCGCTGGGTTGGGCCACGTTGGACCGGATTTCCCGGGGCAGGACGATCCTCGGCGTTTGCGTTGGCGCCGAACGCCCCCAGCCCGGTGTGACCGGAGAGTTCGAGGCCGCCGGTGCGGATATGAAAAAGCGCGGGAAGACGATCCGCGAGCAGATCGAGGTGATTCGAAAAGTGTGGTCAACGGAAACGTTTGATTATGATGGAGAGATTCATCAACTCAAGGGCGTTAGCTGTGAACTCGAAACCGTCCAGAAACCCGCCCCCCCCATCTGGATTTCGAGTAATCCGCACGTCGGGAATCTTTCCGAGAAAATTCTCGATACGATGGCCCGCCGCATAGTGGACCACGCCGATGGGTGGATGACCTGCTCCGCCTCCCCGGAGGAGTTTGCCCCCTTTTGGGAGCGGGTCCAGGCAGCCGCGAAGGAGGCCGGCCGCGAGGCAGCGTCCATCGAAGGGGCCTATCATCTTTTGTGTCATATCGATAACGACCGGAGGAAGGCCATGGCCGAAGGAACCGAAGTGGTCAATAAGTACTATCACGCCAATTATGAATCGTTGATGGACGTGAGGTGGGGGGTGGACAGCTACGGGACCGCGGANGACTGCATCCGTCAAATCCAGGGCCTCGCGGATGCGGGCTGCCGAAATTTTGCGGTGCGCTTCGCGGCCAAGAATCAGCGGGAGCAGTTGCGGCGATTTACAGAGGATGTCCTTCCCGCTTTACATTAATTTGAGTACTGTATATATATATACTGTNAACNTGGNGAATTCTTNAAGATTTAATGGCGCTTCCANTTGCATCTTTATCCCNTAATAAGTAGTTTAGGTGGATAATTATTCGGGTTAAAATATCCGAAAGTTACGGATCGGAGGAGAGGGAAAGTTTTTTCCTATTTTCTGTGCGAACATGTTTCTGGTAATTGAATCGTGGCCGGGGGAAGTTGGTTCTTTGTTTTTTAATCTTGAACAATCGTATTCACAAGTGGAGGGTTTTTTGATGCGAAAAGTTATGACATTTCTTTTGATTGGGGCATTTGCTCTCACGGGTATCCTGTCCGCGCAGAGCGCGGCTTTTGGCGCGACGCGGAACCTCACTCTCGCCACCGCCTCGACGGGCGGCAGTTGGTATCCCACGGGTGTCCTGCTGGCCCAGCTATGGTCCGAGAAAATTTCCGGGGTCAAGGTAACAGCGAATCCCACCAAGGGGTCGGTCCAAAACTGCGACCTTCTCCGCCGGGACCACGTGGATATTGCGTATCAGCAGAACAACATCGCGAGACAGTGTTACTTTGGTGTTGGCCGGTTCAAAAAGGCGCAGAAGGAAAATCGCCTTATGGCGGTCATGTTNCCGAGCCATTATCATCTGCTCGTGACAAAGCGTTCGGGCATCAAGAAACTCACGGACATTAAAGGGAAAAAATTCATCCCGGGCAGAAAGCGCAGCGGGAACATCTCCACCACAAAAGCCATCTTCGGCGTCTTGGGTTTCGGGTATAAAGACTTCAAGGTGGATTATCTGGGTCAGCGCGAGGCGGTTCAGGCGGTCCGGGACGGAAAAGTGGACGGTACTTTCGTGGTTGGCGGGGCGCCTATCGGCACCATCGTCGAGGCCCTGACGATTGCCGGTGGCCGTCTCAGTCTCGTTCCTTTCTCCCAAGCGGTAATGGATAAAGTCAACAAGAAACACCCCTGGATCGTGAACGGTTTCGTCCGTGCTGGTCTTTACAAAGGATGGGACAAACCCACCAAAACGATGATGCACTCTGCCTTTTTGCTTACTAAAAAAGGTTTCAGCGCCGATCTCGTCTACAAGGTCGTCAAATCGACCTTTGGGAACCTCGGCCGGCTTCAAAAAGGGCATTCGACCTTCAAGAACATGACCATTAAGGACTTGAAGGGCGGTATGTCCATCGGGGTTCCGCTGCATGAAGGCGCCAAGAGATATTACAAAGAAGTGGGTGCGCTCTAGTCAGAGGTCGTCCTAGAATATTTCTATAAAGCGGGGGTGCCCTTAAGGGGCATCCCCGCTTCGACACTCCCTTCCAATGCACGATCCTGCGCCAAGCAGGTGGATATGTGTTTGTTTTTCGGAGTTTGGTCCATGGTGGATGAGGCCGATAAAAACGAATCCCTCCGCGGTGAAACGACCGATGAAGGCGTAATCATCCGGCGGCTCGAGGGCGGGCAGTACTATTTTTACGCCTCTATGGCGATTCTTATGTCGGGATTCGTCATATGGGTGAACACTTTCGGTTTCATGGAGTCCATCAACCGCAACGCGATCTATCTCGGGTTTACCCTGGCGCTCATTTTTTTTGTGTACCCCGGGCGCAGGGTCGGCCGGCCCGGACCCAGGGCGTATTTATATTCTTTTGCAACGGTAGCGGTCGGGGTTTTGATTTGGCTCGTTTGGGGCGAGTGGTTCTGGGGATTCATGGTCGCGGCGGGCGGCCTGTATGCCGCGGCCTTGAACACCGAGGCCGTCTATCCATCGTCGAGCCGCCTGGGATGGATTGACTGGACCCTTATTGTCATTGGCATCATGGTGGGGCTCTACACTTATATTTTCTGGGAAATCCGCCAGGATTCGAACGACGATCCGAATATCTTCGACTGGACGTTCGCCATTCTCGCCATTCTCATCATCGTGGAGGCCACGCGGCGCTGTGCGGGGCCGTGGCTCGCGGTGATATCCGTGTTCTTCTTGATTTATGGCTATTTTGGAAACGTACTTCCCTCATTCCTGGAGTTCGCCTCCCACCGGGGGATGGCGTGGGACCGTCTTCTGGAGATGATGTATCTCGAAGACAACGGGGTGTACGGAATCACACTGGGAGTCGCGTCAACTTTTATCTTTATATTCGTCCTGATGGGCGCATTTTTGTCCGTTTGCGGGACGGCGATGTTTTTCAACGAACTCGCGCTCGCCATCAGCGGCCGCTCGGCGGGCGGTCCGGCCAAGGTCGCCGTCATTGCCAGCGGAACCATGGGAACCATCAGCGGCAGCGCGGTCGCGAACGTCGCAACCACCGGAACGTTCACCATCCCGCTCATGAAGCGCATCGGCTACAAGCCATATTACGCTGGCGCCGTGGAGGCGGCGGCGTCCACGGGCGGCCTGATCATGCCTCCCATCATGGGCACCGCGGCTTTCATCATGGTCGAGTACCTTTCCACTTCCTATCTGCGAATCATGATGGGAGCCGTCATCCCCGCGTTCCTTTATTATTTCGCGATTTTTTTGCAGGTGCATTTCGCGGCGCGCAAGGAGGGCCTGACGGGGCTGGATGAAAGCGAAATTCCCAAGCTGAGTGATGTGCTCCGCGAGGGGATTCATCTTTTGGTGCCCATCATCATGTTGATTGTCACCCTGTTCGTCAGCGGGCGGACGGCCCTTTTCGCCGGTGGCGCGGGAATCATGTGGGCGCTGACGATTATTTTCTGCGGAGATAAATACAAGCGCTTCCCGGTCGTTATGATGTTCGCGGCGATTGCTCTTCACATCATCGTCGCAATCCTGGCTCCCGATGGGTACCGCATGGAAGAAACCGGCGGTTTGGCGGTATTCGGCTGGCTGGTGAACACGATGATTTACGATTCAATCTATCTCGTCACCCTCGCCGCGGTTTTCCTCAGCTTTGAATTGTGCGTATGGCGCGGCGGCGTATTAAGGTCGGGTATTATGGGGAATGTCCTGCTCTTGCTCGCTTTTTATCTGGTGACCATGGAGTCCTGGCTGGTTTGGATGGCGTTTCCCGCCGCTCTGGCCGGTTGGTATGTCCTGCGCGAGCAAGAATATTTTCAGGGCGTGGTTCTAAAGCTGCTCGATGTGCTTGTGTTGGGCGCGCGCTCCTCGCTGAGTGTCGGCATCGCATGCGCCATTGTCGGTTTCGTTGTGGGCGTGGCGCAGAGCACCAGCCTGAGCGCGGTTTTCGCCCAGAATATTGTTCACCTCTCGGGCGGGGTTCTTTTCTTCGCGCTTTTCTTCACCATGATTGCGTCCATCATATCGAGCATGGGGCTGCCGGCGACGGCGGTCTATATCGTCGTAATCACCGTGGTTATCGAGGCACTCATGAAAATGGGGATTACGGACTTCCCGGCTCACATGTTCGTTTTCTACTTCGGCATCCTCTCCAATGTGACACCGCCGGTTGCGCTGGCGAGCTATACGGCGGCGGGGATCAGCGGGGGCACCCCATGGGAGGTCGGGTGGACAGCGTTCCGAATCACCATGCCCGGGTTCATCATTCCGTATATGTTCGTTTACGAGCCCGCTCTTCTTCTGGAAGGCTCTGGGTTCGTTGGTGCGTTTTTCCCGTTCTTGGCCGCGCTGGCCGCTGTTTTCGCCATGAGCATAGCGGGAGAAGGATATTTGTTTAACCGGATAACGCCGTACGAGAGGATCATCATGTTTATCTCGGCCGGTCTGCTGGCTTTCCCCGGCGTGATAAGTCCGGTGGTGGGCGCCTGGTTGGGGGGAGGGATGGCCCTGGCCGCATGGCCAGTCGCCGCGGCCGGGGTGCTTTTGTTGGGGCTGGGGGTCGCCTCCCAATGGATCAGGCGGCGGGATGTGGCCCTTGAAATAGGCGGAGCCTAGGCGATGGGAAATCCCGTTTACGTGTCCTACCTCATCGATTGCAATTGGCATGGTTTTTCTCCGCTCAAGCCCTCCAGCGTTTTTGCGGATGTCGGCTATACCGTCGGTACGCCTGAGAAAATCCGAATCCTTGAAGATATCAATACAGCTCTCGGGCTCGTTGAGCGTTCCCTGGGAGGAAAATGCAATTGGTCAATCCTGAGTCATCCCGATCAGCGGTACTTGCTTTATCGAGATCCGTTTCTCGACTGTTGGCGGGAGGCCGTCCGCCAGGGCGGGGAGTTGAGTCTCCACCCACACGAGGATATCCCCAGGGAGGGTTCTCGAATTAAGGAAACGGGTTACATGCGTGCGGTCCTTGAGGATCTGAAAAACGTAATGGCCCGGGAGGGTCTTTCACCCAACTCCTTTCGCTCGGGGTATTTCGGGCGCAACGATGAACTTCCCGCAGTACTCGCGGAACTGGGTCTTGCCGTGGATTTTTCGTCCGCACCCGGCTACAAGGAACCCAGTGTGGAAGCCGACTGGGTGGGCGCGCCTCCGAGTGGCGGTTTTATCCGGGCGGGCGATGCCGCCTCCTACGGTCCCGGCGATGTGGACGAAGCCGGGGTTTTTATGATTCCGCTCGGATGGGACGGCGCCGGGGGGACATTCACGGAAAATTACCTGTTCAACGAGGCGGCGGAGCTCGATACGCTTCTCTCGGTTTATGCCGCGATTCGACGGCGGGCGGAGACCGAAGGGGCCGCAGTTCGTTCAGCACCTTTTTCAT
>NYYB01000007.1 GCA_002685755.1 Nitrospinota bacterium | reverse complement strand
GTATGCGGTTTTTTCACCGCACGAACGCGGGCCGCACTATACCCCGGACCCCGCCCTTGTCAACGCTTTTTGGGGGTCTTGCGGGGGTGCACGCCTTGGGCTAGGGTCGCCGCCGCAACCGGGGTATAATTACCCCGCTGCGCAAGCGGAAAAACCGTCGGTGGGGTGCCGGAGTGGTTGAACGGGGCGGTCTCGAAAACCGTTGTGCCCTTGCGGGTGCCGTGGGTTCGAATCCCACCCCCACCGCCATTTAATAAATATCAGCAACCAGGGACTGAGGGCTTTTCAAGTGATAACATTAGGTATCTGTAATGCAGAAACCGCCTCTGCCTGCTGCTTCAAAGATGGTGAGTTGATAGCCGCTGCGAGCGAAGAACGATTTTCCAGAGTGAAAATGGACGAATCTTTTCCCATTCGTTCGATTGAATATGTACTCGGAGAGGCTGGAGTAAATCTTACAGATATCGATCAGGTGGCATATGCCTGGGGGGAAGGCTTCCAGGAAAAGCTGCTTCCGACTTACGTAGCGCGTGCCGTTGAATTGGCTGAAGAAGATAAAGCTGCACTTGATATTTTTTCAGAAAGAATACGCATCGAAACAGAAAGAGACGAAGTCAATAAAAATGAATTTAAGGGTTGGTTCGACGAACATTTTCCCGCCCCAGGACAGCCCCCCCTCATTACATGTTTCCATCATGAAGCACATGCCTACAGCGCTTGTTTGTTGAGCCCTTATCAGAGGGCTCTCGTCTTAACGGCGGATGCGAGAGGTGATTACGAGTCATTAACGTGTTGGCTTTATGACACGGCCTCTGAACCGGTTATTCGTAAAATATACTCTTCCACATCTTCGGATAGTCTGGGTTTTTTTTACGGTCGCATTACTGGCCTGCTAGGGTTCAAGCCTTGCAGACATGAAGGGAAAATAACGGGACTGGCGGCTCATGGAGACCCCAAGAATGCCATCGGACTCATGCAAGGGATGATTGATTTCGAAGATGGAGAACTGAAAGCCAAACTTGGTGACTTATATCGACCCTTCTACACAAACTACAGTGATGCCCTAGAAAAAGAGATATCGCGCTATTCAAGAGAGGATATTGCCGCGGCGGCTCAACAACACCTAGAAGACTTGCTCTGTAAAATCGTCGTTCACGTCTGTGAAAAATATGAACTCAAAGACATTCCGCTAGTATGCGCGGGGGGTGTTTTCGGCAATGTGAAGGCCAATCAATCCCTGAAAGAACTGCCACACATAAAAAAGATGTTTATACAGCCCCAAATGGGGGACGGTGGCCTGTGTCTTGGCGCTGCTGCCTATGCTCAACATTCGGCGGGATTGAAAATCTCTCCCATGACTCACGTATATCTTGGGCCGTCCATAGACGTGGATGAGATCAACAAACGGCCAAAAGACATCCTGCAAAAAGTAACGGTTAAACAACCTGAAAACACCGTTGACGAATTAGTGGAAGACCTGAGCTCCGGCAAAGTTATCGGGCTCGTTCGAGGAAGGATGGAATTCGGCCCTCGGGCGCTGTGCAATAGATCCATCCTTTATAAAACCTCAGACCGGTCATACAACGAATGGCTTAACGAGCGATTACATCGAACAGAATTTATGCCTTTCGCTCCCGTTATCACCACCGAGCTGGCGGAAAAGGCCTTCATAGGATTTCAGGAATCCGACGTAACATTTAATTTCATGACATCCACCGTAAATTGTACGGATGAATTCTCCGGCAAGTGTCCCGCGGTAACTCACATCGATGGCACTGCGCGTCCGCATGTCATTAGTAAGGATGCCGATCCATTCATGTGGGCTGTGATTAGCCAGTGGCATGAAAAAACCGGCGAATATGCGCTAATCAACACATCCTTCAACACTCATGAAGAACCGATAATCAGTAATGTAGACGACGCATTGGAAAGTCTATTAAACGGAACAATTGATGTGTTGTATGTGGAATCCCAACGCATATCGTTGAGATAAGACAGTTCAGGCAGCAAAAAGCCCGCAACATATTAAAGTTGCGGGCTAAGTTTTGTTTTCCACCGGCCTTTTGCGTTTCAACCGGTCGCCGTAGACAACGCCTTCCTTAATATTGATACGGACCGGCACCTTGAAACTTTCCATATTTTCCTGGCAATGGCGTTTGATGGTCCGGCGTAGTTCCGCCGCGTCACCGGGCGTGACGGGCACCACGTCGGCACAGACGATTTTGCCGGTGATAGGATTGCGTTCACCATAGACCACCGCATCTTTCACCGCCTCACATTCAAGCAGGACCGTTTCCACCTCCGCCGGGTAAACTTTCTGGCCGCCGACATTGATGAGTTCGCTGGCGCGCCCGAGGATACGGTAATAGCCGTCCCTGGTTTCCACGGCGTCACCGGTCATGAACCAGCCATCATCGGTAAAGGGGCTGGGGGCGTTGAGGTAGCCAAGCATGGCGGCGTCGGCTTTGATTTCCAGAAGATTATCTTTGATCCGGGTCTCGTATCCGTCACCGCCGATCTTCACCCAGAGCGAATCACTGGATTTTGATTTCGACCGCATGACGCCGAGCTCGATCAAGCCGTAGGTCTGGCGCATCTCCACCTCGGGTAATTCGCGGCGCACCGCTTCCAATGTCGCTGGCGGCATTGGCTCGGCACCGTAGGTAATGAGCTTGAGGCTGGAAAGGTCGGATTCCCGGTGGGCGCCGCTCATAATCAGAAGGTTGAGGAAGGTCGGCGAGGCGGGGAGAAGTTCCAACCGATGCTTTTCGATCAGGCCGCAAACGTGATGGGGCTGGCGATCGCCGGGAAATGCCATCAGGCTGCCGCTTGAAAATCCGTGCAGTAGAGTGTTGAGGCCACCCCAGTGATCGAACATCAGAAAAGCAACCATGCTCATGGCCGGGCGGGGCCGTTTGAATTTTTCCAGAAGCCGGGAAAAATCGTGGACCACGCCCTTGGGCTCGCCCGTCGAGCCGGAGGTAAAAAGCACCAGCCCGGGACGGTCATCGGAGCGCAAATAACCGTAAAGATTGTTTTCCCCACCGCCGGACGCAAGAGTTTCCACGGTGACGGCATCGTCTTTCGAAATACGGACTGCCCGGGCAGGTTCGGCGATTTCAAGATACCTGGACGAGCGAGCGAGGACACCCGGCGTCAGAGGCACGGTAATAGCACGGCGCTTAATCAGGGCCAGAAGATACGCCGCCGCCCGGGGAGAATAGTCGGCCACCAGCAGCACCACATCGCCGGGGTTGATGCTTTCCGCTTCCAGCCGACCTTCCGCTTCCTCTATCAATTCCAGAATATCGCCAGCGGTGACGACAGATTCCCGCCAGATCAGGGCGGGCTCGCCGGGGCGGCTGGCAAGCGCATCGCAGAGGAAGGCGATTTTGCTCATGGCCTTCTTACTCACGTTTTTACGGTCAAGGCGGCGGGGGTGCGGATCAGCGCATTGCCCCAGGACAAGCCAACACCAAAACTGCAGAGCAAGACCAATGATCCCGGCGCGAGGCGACCCTGGGATACCGCATCGGCTAGGGCGACAGGGAGAGAGGCGGAAACCAGATTGCCGACGGTGGCTAGGTTTCTGAAATCCTTATCCGAACTGACCCCGGTCAGACGGC
Source organism: Nitrospinota bacterium (assembly GCA_002685755.1). Lineage (GTDB taxonomy): Bacteria > UBA8248 > UBA8248 > UBA8248 > UBA8248 > UBA8248. Next base: position 8,622 of record NYYB01000007.1, on the reverse strand, counting down.
AAAGACTGTCCAGCGCCACGCGGCTCGCCTGATGGAAAATGACCATATCCAGATCATCGACGCCGAGCCCGTTGGCGTCGAGAATGTCGCGGACCGCATCCGGCATATATTCGTTGGCGAAGGCGAGGACGCCAAAGCCGTTCATGTGGATGTGCTCGGCGGTGCGGACATTGCCGAACCGGTCGGTTCCCGGCTCGGTGGTTGCGGGACCTTTCTTCAGCCTTGCGCCGCCGGCCGGTACCATAAAACGGTCTCCCAGGGTTCCCGCCGTGCCGCATCGGATGTCAACGATCCCTTCGCCGTCTTTCACCGGCCCGATGAGCGACACCGCCGCACCGTCACCGAAAAGACACCGCGTCGTCCGGTCCTGGGGGTGGATGAGGTGGCTGTAGGTATCCGCGGTGACCAAGAGCACGCTCTCGGCGCGACCGGCAACAATCAAGCTTTCGGCCAGCGTCAGGCCGTAGACGTACCCCGAACAGGCTAACGTGATATCGAAAGCGAGGACGTCCGGTGAAAGGTCCAGTGCCTCGTGGAGCAAACAGGCATTGGGCGGCATGATGTAATCGGGGGTCTGGGTGCAGAAAATGACCGCGCCGATGGCCGTCGGATTAAGATCGCCTGCCTCGATCAACTTACGGAAAGCGGCGAGTCCGAGATCGAAAGCAGTTTCGCCTTCTGCCGCGATGGGGCGTTCATAAACACCGGTGCGTTCTGCCAGCCGCTCCATGTCCCAGTCCGGGTGTTCCTTTTGAAGCTCTGCGTTACTCACCCGCCTATCTGGCAGATGGGACGCCACAGCCATAATTCCGATAGCCGGACCGGTCATGCGGCGATGGCCTCAGCCAGGATTTTGTTGGATGCGATAACGTCACCGAGCACCGCCGCCGGGCCATGACCCGGTCGCAACATGAGATGCGGTAGCCGTTCCGTAACCCGGCGCAATGACATGGTGAGCGTTGTCCGGTCACCGCCCGGCAAGTCGGTGCGGCCAACAGAATCACAAAAAAGCGTGTCGCCGGGAAAAAGATCGTCATCGATGGTAAAGGTGACACTGCCTGGGGTATGGCCTGGTGTCGCCAGCCAGGACACCCGGAAGGGTCCTATATCGATTTCCGTTGGAAACGTGGCGAGGTCATGGGTGATCTCCGGCACCTCGACCTCAGTCGAACAGCCGAAAATACGCCGATAGGTGTTCGCTCGCTTCAGAATATCCGTATCGCCGCCGTGCATATAAAATGAAATGTCATAGCGCCTCATCAGCGCCGCCACCGCGCCAATATGATCGTAGTGGGCATGGGTGTTAATGATGGCAATGGGTTTGAAACCGGCATCTTCAATGCCCTCTTCAATCAATGGCGCATCGCTGCCCGGATCGAGAATAAGCGCGGCGTCGTCCTTCCCCCCGATCAGATAGCAATTCTGCCGCCAGGGGCCGTTGACGATACGTTTTACCTTGTTCTGCACAGTTTCTGACCGGAACCTAGAGAGGCCCGCCGAAATAAAGAGTTTCACCGGTGATGTTCCGGGCCGCCGGGGAAGAAAGGAAATCAACCGCATGAAGAACCTCGTCGACGGCAATTAGACCGGGCCGGGCGAGCCGGGACGAGGCCGCCTCGACGGCTTTTTTGCTCTGTGCCTCCGCCATACCAGCCCCTTCGACGTAAGAAAGTCCGAGGCTGTTAACCGAAATGGAATCGCTTGCCAGCTCATGGGCCATGACGCGGGAAAGCTGTTCCAGTGCCGCCTTGGAAGCCCCGTAAGCGCCGCTGCCCACCGACGCCAGGGGCACATGGATGGAAGAAATATTGATGATAGCCCCGCCGCGCCGCTTCATCATTTTAGCCGCTTCGCGCGACATGATGGCAGCGCCAGTCACATTGGCGGCGAAAATACCGGCAAAATCTTCAGCTCGGCTAAGCAAAAGTGATTTTGCATCCGCAAGGCCGGCGTTGTTTATAAGAACATCCAACCCGTCCGCTTCCTTGCGCAGGGTACTAAAAAGCGCCTTCACGGATTTTTCATCCCTGACGTCGGCTTCGATATAACGAAAGGAGATATCCGCAGGCGCTTTCGACCGGCCGCAGCCAAAAACCACATCACCGCGAACGGCCATTTCGGCGGCCAGCCTGAGGCCGAGCCCCCGGCTGGCGCCGGTTATAAGAACCGTGCGCGACACATCATCCGCCCATTTTTCCAGCGACGAATTCGGCGAGGCTTCCAACCGTTCGCAGGGGGCCGTCCTCACTCAGGACGGCGTCGTCTTCGATAAGCGTCACATAGACGCCGGTCTGGGCCTCCAGGTTCTGTTCGACCGCCACTACGATATTTACCATGGTCAAAGAATCAGCGATGCCGCCGGGCCCGAGAAGTACCGTTTCCGGCGCGGGGTCAACGGTCTGGCCGTCGTCGTTCTGTTCGTTTACTTCAGAAATTGCGGTCTGGACGATCTCAAGGGCGGATTTAGCTGACATGCCTGGGTAAAGCCTCCTGAAGGATAAGGTCAATTTAGCCGATTCTGACCGGCGTCCGGTTTGATCCAGTGCCGGGGGCAGGCGCCGGATATTTTTATTTGATATGGACAGGAAGAAAAGAAGAAAACGACAGGCGTCCTATTTTGTCCAAGCGCGGGGATTTTTGGTTTAAGGATTCTCGATCCACAGTCAAGGTTTATACCCGATATACCAACTCATTCCCAATCCATGCGTTCCCTTAAAAAGCACCTTTGTATTCTCAATGCATTTTTTGACGCCATTCATGTCATCTTTTTTGAGAGCTTCAATAATGCTCTTTGTTTCTTCCAGAATGCTCGCCAGCTTGTCCATATGGGGAAGATACGGATTTAATCCTTTCTCTCCCGCCTGGAATGCATCGATTTTTTTAATCGCATCGTTGATTTCAACACGCCCATCCGGCGTCACATCACTTATCAAATCGACAATCTCTTTGAATGAGTTGATGGCCGGTTCCATTTCTTTTTCGCTTTCGGCCAAAACGATCGCATCGTCGTCGGAATGACTTAAATAGATAATTTCCGCAAGACTCATCAGGCTGGGAAAATCTTCGAGCGGCAACGGTTTTCTGTCCGCCGGATCACCAAGAATCGCCGGGATTATGGGCGGCCATGCCGAATACATGACCAGGCCGTTCCTTGAAAACCAATTCAGAATTTCCGATACGCTCGGAGTATCGAGCTTGGGATTTACGTAGGAATCGTAAATAATTGCCTTCCTGTCCCGACTGCTGAACTTTTCGGCACGATCCAGATGATCGGCAAACAGTTCTTCGGCAAGAGAGGCAATATCTTCGTCACTTGTGGCGAAATGGTAGAGAATGGCCCGTTGTAGATTACGCTGGAATGAGCCTGCGGAATTGGCGATGCCGAGAACGAGAAAGCCCCCTTTTTTCAAGTGTCTCGACTTTATTTCGATCGCCTTTTCCTTGTCCGAAGTAGTGTGAATAACCCCGATTGAAGTAACGATGTCGTATGATTCATCGCTGTCAAAATCGAAAAGGGACTCGTTTACCATTTCCCATTTTGATGACTCTGAAGAAAATTGTTTAAATAATTTTTCGGCCCTCTGGCAGGCCATCTGGTTCATTTCCACAAAAGTACACGAAGCGCCTGCCACCAGGTAAAACAGCGAGTTCTCTCCGGTCCCCGTTCCAAAATCGAGGAGGGTCGCATCCTTAAACATTTTAGGTGGGAAATTAAGCCGGTGGAGAAACAGGTCCTCCATGAAATCCATTCTGCGCCTGTATTCCTTTGGGTCTTCTTCGATCGGATATGTGGAGGGGTTTACTTTTTGGTAGACCCTAAGAACCTCCTTTTCCGTTTTATCTTGTAATAATTCTCTATCGGACATGCTTTGTCTCCGCTTTATTCTTACTGAAGAGTACGTCTGTCCAGCGTCGAATCCAACACTGCCGCCTTACGTGGCCGACCGGAAAGACGAGTTGGCCTTCAGGGCGCGCGAGGTATTGGGCGGGGCTTCGTAAGAAAACCTCGAGAGAACACGCCACAGGTCCGCCCTGTGGCAGGCCGGGTTTTTCTTCATAAAAAAGGGGGCTTCTGTACGCTTCCTTTTTTGTCCCTTGCCCCCCGCAACGAATCTTTTCAGTTCTCTCGAAGGATAGCTTCCAGCGTGTCACGAAGCGTCTTGGGCTCAATGGGCTTAGCAATAAAGTTTTCACAGCCGCCGCCGGAGATGGTTTCCGCGTCCTCGTTGCGGTCGCGGGCGGTAATCATCACGAATTTTACCGGAATGTCCGCCTTGCGGATAAGACGAAAGACATCCATGCCGCTGAAACCGGGCATCTTATAATCACAGATCACAAGATCAAAATCCTGCTCGGTCTCGATAATATTACGGGCCGCATCGGTGCCGTCACCCACGGAAACCACGTCCCGGATTCCCAAATCACTCAGAACCATTTTAACGAAATCGAGAAAAAGCGAATCGTCATCCGCCACCAGAACTTTCAAACCGGAATAATCCGTCATGGTTTCCTCCAAAATTATTCTTGCCGGGGCTTTCAGGCGAAGCGTTCAGGGGACTCGGCCTGAAGGCGGAGAATCTTCCTTACCATAATAACCATTGTTATTGTCTGTGACGAAGCTCACTAAACATGGGGCTGTCTGGAGATGTTTTCAAACCGCCCCGCCTTACCTTCCCCGTCTCGTTCCGGGACGTGTATGGGGGCGATGCTTCGTGTAGTCTGGCTCCATGGGTAACAAGAGGCAAGCAAACGACGAAGCGGCGCAAGCCGTGGAGATTCGCGTGGAAGGCCTGTGCGGGGCCTTCGACGACCATCATGTGCTGCGCGGGGTAGATCTGGAAATACGCCGCGGCGAGGTGGTGGCCGTAGTCGGTGGGTCGGGCTGCGGCAAGACAGTGCTTCTCAACCACATCCTGGGCCTGCTTTCCCCCGATGCCGGCCGCATCCTGGTGGCCGACCACGAACAATCCGGGGCGGCACTGGTGGACTCGTCGCTTCTCGACGATGCGGAATTTGGTACCATCCACACCCATTGGGGCGTGGTCTTTCAGAACAATGCGCTGTTCTCGGGCACCGTCTACGACAATATCAGCCTCTGGCTCGAAGAGGTGAGAGAGCTCGGTGATGACGCCATCCTCCCCATCGCGCACTCGGTATTGACAGCGGTGGCCCTGCCCACCGATGACGATTTTCTCAATACCGACACCAACGACCTCTCCGGCGGCATGGCCAAACGCCTCGCCGTGGCCCGGGCGCTGTCCATGGATCCCAATGTCATTTTTTATGACGAGCCCACCACAGGTCTCGACCCCAGCAGCGCGGTTCAGATCCAGGATCTGATCCTCGCCACCCATTTCGACCGCAAGGCCGGTGCGCCGGTGCGGACCACGGTGATCATCACCCACGACAAGGATCTGCTGGGCCGCCTCCAGCCGCGCACCGTGATGCTGCATGAGGGGCGGGTATCCTTCGATGGTCCCTTCGCGGAGTTCGAATCATCGGACTCGCCGCTGATCCGCCCCTATTTCGACCTCATGCCGGTTCTTCACGAAAGGACGGCGCAAAGCTGAGGGACCGGGCCGCGCGTCGTCAATTCAGAGAATGTTCGCCCGTTTGCCAGGCCTGGAACATGAGTACCGCCCACAACTTGTGCTGATGATTGCGGCGCCCCGAAAGATGTTCTCTCCACGCCCGGCGTATCGGCGCGGGGGCGAAGAATCCCTCTTCCTCGAGCCGCGACCGCGATAACAGCCCCTCGGCCCAATCCCGCAGCGGTCCCCGTAACCAGGAATCAAGAGGCACGCCGAAGCCGGTTTTGGGGCGCGTTACCAGTTCCTCCGGTACATAACGGTGCAGCACCTGACGCAACAGCCATTTACCGCGGCCGTTACGGATCAGCATATGCGGAGGCAGACCGGCGGCGAATTCCGCCACCCGATGGTCGATGAGCGGCACCCGGGCTTCGAGACTGACGGCCATGCTGGCGCGGTCGAGCTTGGTCAGGATGTCTCCTGGAAGGTAGCCCACCGTATCCATGTAACGCATGCGCGCCATGATCTCCGGCAGATCGCGCACAAGGCCCGGATCATTCCATATCTGTTCGCCCTCGCCTCCCCCTCCCAAAACCAGAGCGCCGGGATCGGACCACTGGCTCACCAGCCTCCCGTAGAGATCGGCGTCATTGGCGCTGGCAAGTGTCATCGCCAGTTTATGCATGCGGTCGCCGGTGAGCACATGGCGCAGCCTGGAGGGCGAAGGCGTAAACAGCATATCCCACAGCCGCGGCGGAAGAGTTCGCAGACAGGAGGCGGCCATTCCCCTCAGTGCAAGGGGGATGCGCTCCAGACGTTGCCATGGTCCCGCCGCCAGGCGGTGGCGATTATAGCCTGCGAATATCTCGTCGCCGCCATCACCCGACAGCGCCACGCTCACCTGGCCGCGCGCCATCCGCGATACCAGATAGGTGGGAATCTGGGAGGAATCGCCGAAAGGTTCGTCATAGATACGCGGTAGGTCGGGAATTACCGCCCGCGCATCGGCGGGCGATACCATAAGCTCCGCGTGATCGGTGCCGAGATGATGGGCTACGGCGGCGGCCTCGCTCGATTCATCGAAAGCGGATTCAGAGAAACCAATGGAGAAGGTTTCCACCGGCCGCGAGCTCTGGGCCTGCATCAGGGCGGTAACGGTGGAACTGTCCACGCCGCCGGAGAGAAACGCCCCCAACGGCACATCGGCCGCCATACGCCCCATCACCGCATCACGTAAAAGGCCGTCGAGCCGGTCAGTGGCCTCTATGTCGTCCAGATCCCATTGCCGGGCGTGGGCGGAAATCGTGATTTTCCGCAAATCCCAATAGTGCCGGATTTCCGCTTCACTGCCATCACGCAAGGTGAGAAACGTACCCGGCTCGAGCTTGGCAATGCCGGCATAGATGCTGCGCGGCGCAGGCACATAGCCGAAACGCAGATAGTTCGCCAGCGCCTCCCGGTCCACTTCCGCCGTCCAGGCGGGATGGGCGCGCAGGGCCTTGATCTCGGAGGCAAAGAGAAAATGCCCGCCGCAAGTTCCCCAATAGAGCGGCTTGATGCCGAGCCGGTCGCGGGCCAGGTAAAGAATACGTTCGGCCTTGTCCCACAGAGCAAACGCGAACATGCCCACCATGCGCCCCAGCGCCGCCTCAAGACCCCAGGCGGCGATGGCTTCCACCACCACCTCGGTATCGCAGCTGCCACGAAAGACCACGCCCCCCGCCTCCAGCTCGGCGCGCAGTTCGGGGAAATTATAGACCTCGCCGTTATAGGCGATCACATAGCGGCCATCGGACGAAACCATGGGCTGATGCCCGGCGGGAGAAAGATCGAGGATGGAAAGCCGGCGATGCCCCAGCCCCAGCCCGGCGCCCGCATCGGCCCATACACCACCACCGTCGGGGCCACGATGGTAGAGTCGCGCCGCCATGCCTTCGGCCTGCGCCAGAAGGTCCGCTTCCGGCGTGCGCCGGGCGAGGTCAATGAAACCGGCAAAACCGCACATGAGGGCGTTTTCCTAGAGCGGCGGAGCCGCCCGGTTTTCCCCGTTCGTGATCATTTTTCCGGCAGCTTATTTTTTCCAGCTCAGGGATTCCACAAGGTCAGGGACCGCATGAGTCTGGAGAAGGTTCATGCGGTTGCCCGAGCGGGGATAGCCCAGAGCCGTCACCAGGATCAGGTCATGGTCATCGAGAATGCAGCGCCGCCACAGTTCTTCGAGACATTTCACCACATGATCGGTGGAGGTTTTGGAAAAGGGAATGTCCACATGCACGCCCTNGGCGCCCCANAACAGNTTAAANCTGCGCGCCGCCATGGCGTCGTTGCTGACGCCGATGATGGGCTGGCTGGGTCGCCGCGCCGCCGTCATACGGGCGGCATAGCCGGAGATGGTCACGGCGACAATCTTGGTGATGGGCAGTGAACGGCAGATCAGGGCCACCGCGTCTTCCATGGCCTGGGGCACGCTGGTGGGCCGGTCGCCGCGGCGCACCGCTTCGCGTCCGGCGTCGAGACGCGCCTGAAGGTCGACTTCGGCGGCATCGGCCACCCGCCGCATCACCGCCACCGATTCCGTGGCATGGGCGCCCACCGCCGTCTCCCCCGACAACATGGCGGCGGAACAGCCGTCGAGAACGGCATTGGTGATGTCGCTGACCTCGGCCTTGGTGGGGAAGGAATTCTCGATCATGGTATGGAGCATTTCCGTTGCCACGATCACCGGCTTGCCGTGGGCGCGCGACACATCGAGGATGTGTTTCTGGAACAAAGCCAGGTTTTCGAGATTGGTTTCCACCGACAAATCGCCGCGGTCGATCATCACCGCATCGGTGGCCTCCACGATCTGTTCGAGATTATCCAGCCCGCCCTGGTTTTCCACCTTGGAGACGATGCGNGGCCAGTTGCCNCCGCACAGNTCNCGCACCGNGTTCACNTGNNCGGCGGANTCCACGAAGCTGATGCCGATNTAATCNANNNCNTGCTCGCGNGCNAANGCCACCATTTCCCTGTCGCGCTGTGTCACGCCTTCTCCGACCAGGGAAAGCGACGGCACGTTAATGCCTTTGCAGCTCCCCAGTTTTCCCGGCCC
>NYYB01000017.1 GCA_002685755.1 Nitrospinota bacterium | reverse complement strand
GGCGGGATCATCGCCCGTCGCCGATACGAACCGGACCCGGGCGCCCGCCCTGAGGGCGGCAAGGGCCTGGTTGGCTCCCTTTCCCCCCCAGCGCTCCAGGCGATCTCCGCCCAACACCGTTTCGCCCGGAGCCGGGAGCCGGTCCACGGAGACGGAGATATCGATGTTGGCGCTTCCGATGACGAGCACCCTTGGCGCGTCCTTGTCAGGACCAGCCACGGTAGGCTCTCAGCCTGCTTAGAAAAAGACGCAGAAACCGTTTTTCATCCACCTCCATCGCCACCTCCGCGCTCCGGGCGCGGGAAGCCGGCGCGTCCGCCCCCGGCCGGAGGTCCACCACGGTCATCCCCCTCGCCGGGCCGCTTCCGCACTCGACCGAGACCTTTCGGTGCAGGCAGCCAACCAGGCCGGGCTCCAGCGCCGCGGCTACCGCCAAGGGGTCGTGAAGGGTGACGCCATCCACCCCCCGGCGGCGCTTTGAGAACCCGATATACGGACCCGCCAAATCACGAAGCGCCCCGCGGAACTCCCCTCCCCCCCCAAGCGACCGGGAGGGCAGGACGGCGCGCCGGGTCACATTGAGCCCGATCATGGTGATCGGCGCTCCGCAATTCATGACGACCTCGGCGGCCTCGGGGTCGCAGTGCACATTAAACTCCGCGGCCCGGGTGGCATTTCCCGGCATTTGCGCCGCCCCGCCCATGATGACGATGCGGCCGACCCCGGCCAGGGCCTTCCGGTCCCGCCTAACCGCGAGCGCCAGGTTCGTCAGGGGGCCGATAGCAATGATCGAGAGTGAGCCGCCGAGCCCGCGGGAAAGGGAGGCAATGACCTGACTGGCCACCCGGGATTCCCGCCGAAGCCCGGGGGCGGGGGGCTTTCTTTTTCGAAAGAGATCGCCGAGCCCGTCCTCGCCGTGAATCGAAATCGAAATTTTTCGGTCAATACGTCCTCCCCGGAGGGGAAGTCCCGCGCCCGGATAGACCGCCGGCAGGGGCTTGGGTGACCTTAAATTCACACCGAGAAAGGGGACCACCCGGCGGGCGTTCCGGTAGGCCATCCGGGCCGGCACATTCCCGTGCACAGTGGTGATGGCCCTTAAGTCGATCTCCGGAGAGGCCAGCGCCAGCGCAATGGCAAAGGCATCATCAACCCCCGGATCGCAATCGATAAGAGTTGGCGTCTGTATTTTTTTCGCCACCTTAATTTTTTTCAACTCTCTCTTGAAACCAAGACACCCTATATCAAACTCTGTATTGTTGGTTTTATATTGATACTTATATACTTACGCCGACTATCGTTCATTTATGCCTATTTTATGTCCCAAAGATAAAATAATACGGACACTACCAGCCCACAAAAACATCGTACCTAAATAATTTAAAATCGAACAAATAAAAAAACTTTGGGCTTATTGTATTATTTATATTACTTTACAAGCAAGTGTCTCTTTCTGTATCTATTTGATATGCTATCAGTTAACAATCCGCCCGCCTTGAACTGTTGACAACCATCGGTTTTTATTGTAGTTATAGAGCTTTTGGAGCCGTATCTTTCCCAAGTGCTCAGGATCAAACAAAGAGCATGTGAACCGAGGTGGTACCCAAAACCCACCCGATAGACCTTGAGCGATTAACTCTTTATGACAAATCAACCACGTCCAAAATCATCGTCCCGGCGGCGATTGGTCGCCGCTATTGATATCGGGGGCACGTTTACCGATATCGTCATATATGACATGGGAAGTGGCAAATCTCTCGTCGGGAAATATCTGACCACCCCCCACGATCCGTCCATCGGCGCCCTGGCGGGCCTTCGTGCGCTCCTCGATGAGTTCGGATTTCGCTTTAAGGAACTCAGCCAGGCCATTCACGCAACAACGCTGGCAACCAATGCCATCATCGAGCGCAAGGGGGCGACCACCGGCCTGATCACGACCAAAGGGTTCCAGGATATTCTCCTCATCGGCCGGGAATCGAGATACGACATTTACGATCTCGTTCCAGAGTTCCCCGAGCCACTGGTGCCGGTGCCGATGCGCCGCGAACTCACCGAGAGAATTTCCGGAACCGGAGAGATCCTCCAACAGCTCAGCCCCCAAGAAGTAAAAGTCACCATCCAGGAACTCGTCGATAAAGGAGCGAACTCGATAGCGGTTTGCTTGCTTCACTCCTATATCAACCCCGAGCACGAAGAAGCCATTGCGGAGTCCATAATCGAATCGTTCCCCGACATGAGCTTCAGCCTCTCTTCCAAGGTCTGTCCCGAAATTCGCGAATACGAACGGACTTCCACCACAGTCGCCAACGCTTATATCCAACCGATCGTCTCCCGCTATCTCGAGGACCTCGAATCGAATCTCGACGATGTACCACTCTATCTCATGCTTTCAAATGGCGGAATCGCGACGGCCCGGTCCGCCGCGAGAACTCCGATTCGGATGATCGAGTCGGGCCCGGCCGGCGGGGCGCTGTCCGCCGCCTATTTCGGCGCCCAGAGTGGTTTTGAGGATCTCATTGCCTTTGACATGGGCGGCACCACCGCGAAATCCTGCATCATCGAACAATCCATACCTCACTTTACGTTCAACTTCGAGATTGCGCGTGTAAAGCGATTCAAGAAACACAGCGGCCTTCCCATACAGGTTCCGTGCATCGATTTGATCGAGGCTGGCGCCGGCGGCGGAAGCATCGCCTTTATCGACGAGATGGGACTTCTAAAAGTCGGCCCCGAAAGCCAAGGGGCCTCCCCCGGTCCCGCTTGCTACGGCCTCGGAGGGGACAAGCCCACCGTCACCGACGCGGATCTTATTCTAGGCTACATCAACCCAGAATATTTTCTCGGCGGAACGATGGAAATATTCCCCGAGGCCGCCTCCCAGNCCATCCGGAAAAACATTGCCGAACCTCTAAAAACCCAAGAGGTACAGGCCGCCTGGGGAATACACGAGGTCGTCAACGAGACGATGGCCGCCGCCACCCGCATCCAGCTCTCCGAGCGCGGAAACGACCCCCGCAATTTCACCCTCGTCGCAACAGGAGGGGCGGGCCCTGTTCATGCCTTCCATCTCGCGCGGAAGGTCGGTCTTCACCGGATTATCTGTCCACCCGCNGCGGGCCTGGCATCGAGTCTTGGGCTGCTTACTGTTCCCTTCAAGGTCGATACGGTGGACAGCTATGTTTCCNCGCTCGAAGAGGTGGATNTCGAGAGACTCAACACCCTCTTCGCGGAACGGGAGAAACAGTGTTACGCCCTCCTTAAGTCCGCCGGTGTAAAAGAGCGGGATATCCAGATAGAGCGCATGGCGGATATCAGCTTCGAGGGCCAGGGATACCCGTTAACGGTTCCAATTCCTACGGGAAAACTCAAAACGAACCAAATGGAAGTCATCGAAAAATCCTTCCGGGATAAATACGTCGAGGCACACGGGCGCGCGATCAACGACGTGCCCCTTCGTGTGTTTAACTGGCGGATCTTCGGAATCGGACCGTCTCCAGCGGTGAGTTTTAAATTCGCCAACTTCCCCACAAAGGGGAGCGGAAATCCGCAAAAAGGCACCCAACTGATTTTCCTGCCGGAATCGAAGGGTTTCCGGAAGGTGAATGTCTACAACCGCTACCTTCTCCGGCCCAATCAGAAATTCAAGGGCCCGGCCCTGGTCGAAGAGCGGGAGACCACAACGGTTATCGGATCACGGTCGAACTTTTCGGTCGATAAGCACCTGAATCTAGTAATCGAGCTTTAGGAGGCAATTAACGATGGNCCGAAAGGGAATCGACCCAATCACTTTAGAAGTGCTTTGGAGCCGACTTATCGCCATCGCCGAAGAGTCGGCAATGGAAATTATCCGGACGGCGTTTTCCACCACGGTGCGAGAGACGCACATGTTTGCAGTGGTCCTTCTCGATACGAAGGGCTACGCCATCTCGCACGCCGGGTCGGCAATGCCCAGTTTCGTGGGCTCGATGCCTTTGACCATCCGTCAGCTTTTGAAAACCTTCNCGGCCGAATCCTTTCAGCCTGACGATCTGGTCCTGACCAACGACCCATGGTTGGGCACGGGACATCTACAGGACGTGACCTCGCTCGCACCAATTTTCTACAAAAAAAACCTCGTCGGCTTCATCGGCATTACATCGCACGCCACCGACATGGGCGGAAAGCTCCGCTCACCCGAGGTCAGGGACATTTACGAGGAAGGTATTCAGCTTCCGCCGTGTAAATACATGGCCGAGGGACAGGTGAATCCCGATATTCTCCGAATCATCCGCGCCAACGTGCGGGTTCCCGAGCAGGTCGAGGGAGATTTAATCTCCCACATGGCCGGCGGCAAACTCGCGGCCCAGCGCGTCCAGGCCATGCTCGANGAATACAAACTCCGCGATCTCGACTCTGTCGCCACGACGATATTCCAGCGATCGGAAAACGCCATGCGCGAGGCGATCAAAAAAGTGCCCGATGGCGAGTATCGCTTTCACGTCAACACGGACGGCTATGACGAACCGCTGATTATCCGTGTCGAAGTCAGGGTAAGGGGCAGCAGCATCGTGGTCGACTATACGGGCACATCGCCCCAGGTGGACCGCGGCCTCAACGCAGTTTTGAATTACGTCTTCGCCTACTCGGCCTATTCGCTGAAATGCCTTTTCTGCCCGAGCGTTCCCAACAACGAGGGGAATTTCCGGCCCGTCACGGTGACCGCGCCCGAGGGGAGCATNCTTAACCCGCGTTATCCCGCNCCGGTGAACGGGCGCTCCATGGTGGGCCAGTTCATCCCCTCTGTCATTTTCGGTGCGCTTTGCAAGGCAGTCCCCGAAATGGTCCAGGCGGCCAGCGGAAGCCCCGTCTGGGCCATCAACGCCGCCGGAGTGGACAAGCAGGCCCNCCGTTTCGCCGGAAACTTCTTCCTCAACGGCGGGCAGGGNGCCTCCAAGAACCACGACGGGATTAGCTGCTTGAGCTTTCCTTCAAACACTTCGAACACGCCCATTGAAATTCTCGAGCACATCGTCCCCCTCCTGGTGGAGCGAAAAGNCATCATCCGCGACAGCGGCGGGTCGGGCGAGTTCGTGGGCGGTAACGGCCAGCAGGTAATAGTCAAATCCCTTTCGAACGCGCAAATTCTCNTCAGCTTCNTCAGCGAGAGAANGCGCCACCCCTCCTATGGCCTTTTCGGTGGAAAAAANGGCCGGGTCGGGAAGGTGACGCTGAACGGGCGGCCGATCAACCCGAAACGCCAATGGGTGATGAGCCCGGGAGACCGCCTGGTTCTCGAGGTGCCGAGCGGCGGCGGCTACGGAGATCCGAAGGATCGAAATCGAGACGCCATCGAACGCGACTTGCGCGAGGGCCTGCTGTCCATTCAAAAAGCGCGCGCCGAATATTCCTTTGACGGAGACTACTCCGGCTCCGAAACCAACTGATCTGCATGGCCTCCTCTTCCCGCGGATGGGTCGCCGTAACGGCTACGGATGATTTTCCCGTCGCCCTCGCGCCTGTGCGCGCTGCGCTCAAGGGCGTAGCGCCGGTCAAGGTAGTGCCTCTTCCCTTCAGCCCGCTGAGCCGGACCCAGGAAGAACGGTTCGCCAGATTGTTTCGAGGCGCCTGGGGGATGCTCCTCCGGCCGGGCTACATCACTCCTTCACTCCTCGACCGGCTGCCTGATCTGCGCGTCATCGGTGTTCACGGCGCCGGCGTCGATCAGGTGGATGTCTCCGCCTGCACCGAGCAGGGGGTCCTGGTCACGAACACTCCCGGCGCTAACGCGGATTCGGTGGCGGAACTGACAATCGGGCTGATGCTGAGCCTGATTCGGCGGATACCCCAAAGCGCCGGGCGGGTCGGCGCCGAGCGCGTCTGGGGGGAGGCCCGCCACACCGGCAGCGAGCTCAAGGGAAAAACTTTGGGCTTGGTCGGGCTCGGTCAAATCGGCGAGCGCGTCACCCGCATCGCCCATGCCTTCGGCATGAAAGTGTGCGCCAACGACCCTGGACTTTCATACAAGGAGATTCGCTCCCGGGGGGCCAGGCCGCTGAAACTCGACACCCTTCTCGCGGCCTCCGACATTGTTTCCCTTCACGCGCCGCATATCCCGGCGACGCACCACCTCATCAACAGGAAAGCGATTTCGAAGATGAAAAAAGGGGCGTTTCTGGTCAACGCCGCGCGCGGGCCGCTCGTCGATGAAAAAGCGCTGGCGCGGGCGCTCGTTAGCGGCAGGCTGGGCGGCGCGGCGCTCGATGTCCTCGAAGGCGAGCCGCCCGACCCCGGGAGCCCGATATTCGACGCGCCGGGCATCATTCTCACCCCCCACATGGCGGGCTCGACGGTCGAGTGCCTCGAGGCCATCGCCCGCACCGCGGGGGAGGACATCGCCCGCGTCCTTCAGGGAAAACGGGCAAAATTTCCCGTTAACAAAACCCTCAAAAAAGGCGCCCGGTAGCGCCTAATTCCGATACCCGATTCGCGGCCAGAGGTCCCAGACGCGGTCAGCCAATCGCGCCTCCCCCTGATCGAGCAAGCTCACGCGGACCCCCCGGCTCCGGTTCACTATATTCTTGTAGTGGATGGGAACATCCAGATCGCCCACGGCGTCATCGAGGGCGCGGAACTTATCGAGACCCTTCCTCAGATTCGCCGCCGCTCCCTTGTGCTCGCGCTGTTGAATACTCACGAAACCGGCGGCGAACTGGGCTAGCCCTTGGTAGAAAAGCTTTGCGGGTGGTTCGGTCTCCGCCCGGACCCGCTCCCAGGCCTCGTGAGCGCACCAGTACTCCCGCTGGTTGAACAGGAACACCCCGGCGTCGCTATCGGGCGTCCATGGGATGGGGTGGCCGTTCATTCAGAGCCTCCGGCGAAAAATCGGGAACACAGTCTTTTTACCATCATACAGCCCGCGTTGACTTCCGGTGTTGACTTCCCTCCGGAGTGCCGATAAAAACGTGCGGAGGGGTTCGCATCGTCCACTCCACGCTCTCATTCGGTAAAAATTCATGGACTCGCTCAAGGATAAGATCGCGCTCGTTACGGGTGCGAGCCGGGGCATCGGCCGGGCCTGTGCGGTGGCGCTGTGGCAAGAAGGGGCCGTCATCGCCGTAAATTACCGCGAACGCGAAAACGAGGCGGCCGAGAGCTGCCGCCTGATTGAGGCCGCGGGCGGGCGGGCGTTTCCGGTCCGGGCGGATGTGTCGAAGGCCGCCGAGGTCGCCGCCCTGCTCAAGAAGATCGCCGTCGACGCTGGGCCGGTCTCCGTCCTCGTCAACAACGCCGGCGTCTCCACGAAGCGCTCGCTCGATGACGCCACCGAGGCGGACTTCGACGAGGCGGTGACGGTCAACCTCAAGTCCGCCTTTTTACTCACCCAGGCGGCGCTGCCCGCCATGCGGGAGACTGGCTGGGGCCGCATCGTCAACATCTCCTCGAACGCCGCCTTCACGGGCGGGGGCACCGGCCCCCACTACGCGGCCTCGAAGGCCGGGATGACCGGCCTCACCCACGCCTACGCCGCCCTCCTCGCCGGCGAGGGGATCACTGTGAACGCCGTCGCCCCCGGCGTCATTGAGACCGAG
>NYYB01000016.1 GCA_002685755.1 Nitrospinota bacterium | reverse complement strand
GATTGGCGCAAAACCTTTCGGCTCCGGCGGGCGCTCGTTGGCGGCGAGNCGGCCNACGCCGCCAACNTCGCGCTGGGCCCGCGAGGCGCCTACGCTGTCACCGNCCGCATCGAGGGAGCGCCTCATTCGGGCTGCAAGAAAATCCCAAAGGGCGGGAAAATATCGGTAAACTTCGAATTCGAAAACGACTACGAATCGCTCAAGGAGGTGATGACCGCCCTGGAGAGCGCCCTCCTCGGGCTGGCCAAGCGGACGCTCACCCTCGGGCTCGACGGAGAGTTCGTCCCGCCCCGGGCTGAAAAGCGGATCAGGGACCANGCCGCCCGGCTCAAGGANCTTGTCCAATGGACGGTCAATCTGAGGGAAGGCGCCGCGCAGGAGATTTACGAGGACCGGGCCGCCCNGCTCCTCGAGGTGACGGAGGGAATCGAAGCCGCCGCCCGGAAGGCGGATTACGGCGGAATCGTCCGCCGGCTCGGAGCGGCGCGGNCGGCCTGCGTNGGGTGTCATGATATCTTTCAGGAAGCGGACGCCACCGGCGGCCCGCCCAAGCTCCCCCTCGAATCGTCGAGGCGGGGAGACAGGTGAAGACTTCGCCGGCGGCCGGAATTATGACCTTTTTAATTCGCCAAATGCGCCATCAATCTATTTCTTTTCGATCGGAGAAAACCTTGATAACCACCGGTAAAATCACGAACCGGGCCGTATCGTTGCTGCTTGCCGCGGTCGCCGCCGCCGCTGTCACCACCGCTGTTCCCGCCGCCGCCGGGGCCGCCAGCCCTGCAGGGGCCGCCGAGCCGAAAAAGGCGGCGCCCGGGATGGACAGGGAGCGGATCGAAAAACTGATCGAGCGTTACATCCTCCGCCACCCGGAGGTCATCCTGAAATCGGTCCGGGACCATGCGGCCNGCCAGAAGGCGACGCGGGCCGCACGGGCGAAGGCGAACCTCAAGACCCGCCGCGAGGAACTCACCCGAAGCCCCGGCTCCCCCGTCGGGGGAAACCCCGAGGGAGATGTCACCGTGGTCGAGTTCTTCGACTACAACTGCTCCTACTGCCGCCGATCGTTCCCGGCGCTNGTGGAGATCGAAAAAAGCGACCCCAAGGTGCGAATCGTCTTCAAGGAGTTCCCCATCCTCGGGCCGGGCTCGCTTCTCGCGGCGCGCGCGGCGCTGGCCGCGAAGGCGCAGGGAAAATACGTCGAATTCCACAAGGCGCTGATGGGAGGCCGGGTCAAGACGAGCGAGGCGGGCCTCATGTCGCTCGCCGCNTCGCTGAGAATAGACGCGAAAAAACTCCGGCGGGAGATGGACGCCCCCGCCATCGGGAAAGAACTCGCCCATAACCGGGCGCTGGCCCGGGCGCTCGGCATCACCGGAACCCCCGCCTTCGTCGTCGGGAGCGAANTCGTACCCGGCGCGGTGAACGCCCGGAGGCTGCGCGAAATGATCCAGAGGACCCGCAAGAGCCTTCCGGGTCTCAAACTCGAAGGCGGCTAGCGCGGCCGCCGGACTTTTCTCAAGCAGGCTCTTCGCTTTTCGCTCAGAGCCACCTCACTTTTCGCTCGGAATGACAAACCGCTGTCATCTTAAGCCTCCGCAANTATGAAANGCCCCGTTGATGCCCCCCGCCGGTCTGCTAGAATACCCGCCTGAATTCAACCGACCCACGAAACCGGGAGCGAAAACGTGAGCGAAAACAACGATCAGGCGGTGGCGCCCCGGACGCTGGACGGCTGGTCGGTGCTCCACCAGATTTTCAGCGTGGACTGGCCCCGNTGGAACGCGGCGCCCGAGGCGGAAAAGGCGGAGGTGGCCGCCGGGGCGGCGGGGTATCTGGAAAAGGCCGCCGGTGTAGCGGACGGAGAGAGCGCGGCTTTCAGCCTGCTCGGCCACAAGGGGGACCTGCTGTTCTTGAATTTCAGGAAGACGCTGGACGANTTGAACGAGGTGGAGCTCGGCTTCAGNCGGCTTCCGCTTTACGGCTACCTGAGGGAGACGACTTCGTATCTCTCGTTCCTCGAGCTCGGGCTCTATGAGATGACCGTCAAATTTCACGGGGAGCTCGTCGAGGCGGGACTCAAGCCGGGGGGGGATGAGTGGNAAGAGCGCTGGGCCGCCGAGATGGCCAGTCAGCGGGAGCGGATGATCGGGAGGCTCTTCATGGAGATACCCGAGGACCGGTATCTTTGTTTCTATCCGATGAACAAGCGGCGGGGGGAGGAGAAGAACTGGTACGGCCTGCCGATCGACGAGCGGCAGATGATGATGCTTGACCACGGGATGGTCGGCAGGAAGTACGCCGGGCGGGTGAAGCAGATCATCACCGGGAGCATCGGGCTCGACGATTGGGAGTGGGGGGTTTACCTTTTCGCGCCGGACCCGCATGTGTTCAAGGAGCTGATTTATGAGATGCGCTTCGATGAGGCGACGGTCTGGTACGGGGAGTTCGGGCCGTTCTACAGCGGGCTCCGCATTAAGCCCTCCGAGCTGGCGGGGGTGTTGATCGGCGTGGCCTCAGTGGCCGGCGGCTAGCTCCCTTAAAAATATGGCGAGGGTTCTCATCGCGGGGTGCGGCTATCTAGGGGCAGCGCTGGGGCGGCGGCTGGCCGGGGCGGACCTGTCCGGGACGGGCCACGAGGTCTGGGGGTTGCGCCGCGGCCCCTCCGGGGCTGACTCCTCCGGAGCGGGTGTGTCCGGAGCGGACCCCTCCGGGGCGGGGGCGCCGGAATCGTTCCTGTCCGAAACTAATCCCTCCGAAGTGGGCCTGTCCAAAACTAACTTGTCTGAAACTAATCTGTCCGACGCTGGTTTGCCCGGATCGGAATTTACTGAAAACTTCGCGCCATTCATCGCCGATCTGGGCGACCCGGAATCCCTCGAAGATCTACCCCCTGATCTCGATTTTGTTTTCTACACGGCGGCGGCGGACGAGGCGGCGGAGACGGCCTACCGGTCGGCCTATTTCACGGGCCTTGAAAATACGCTGGACGCGCTTTCAAACCAAAATCAGAATCTGAAACGGTTTTTTTTCGCGTCGAGCACGGCGGTCTACGCGCAGTCGGCGGGCGAGTGGGTGGACGAGGACTCGCCCGCCGAGGCCGCGCATTTCAGGGGCCGGATCATGCGCGAGGCGGAGGAGATGGCGCTGGGCGGGCCTTATCCGGCGACGGTGGTCCGCTTCGGGGGAATCTACGGGCCGGGCCGGACGCGGCTGATCGAGGAGGCCCGCCGATGGTCGCTGGAGACGCCCCGTCGGACGCTGGAGGCTGCGGGGCCGGTGGAAACCGGTGACGGACCGTCTGGAGAGGCCGGCCCGTATGTGAACCGGATTCACCGGGAGGATTGCGCCGGAGTGTTTCATCATCTGATGGGGATGAGCGCGCCCGCTTCGCTCTACCTCGGGGTGGACAGGGAACCTGCCGGGAAATGCGAGGTGCTTCGCTGGCTTGGGGAGCAATTGCCCCCAGGTGGAGCGGCCCCGGAGGAACCTGTTCCGGAGGGGGCGGGCGCTTCGGATCACGGGGATATCCCCCCTATCCCGGACGGGCCCCAAGAAGCGGCGGCTATTTCGGATGATCGAGATTTTCACCTTGGGGGCCGAGGGAAGCGCTGCTCGAGCGCCCGGCTCCGCTCGGCGGGATACACCTTCATTCACCCCACGTTCCGGGAGGGCTACGGCGCGATACTGGCCGGGGAGGGCGGCTGAAGGGGCTACCTCTGGCTGGGCTATTGGCCCAAGAGGGAGCGGAGGTCTCCCCGAAGCTTGGCGAGTGACTCCTCCTCGCCGCTGCGGTAATACCCCCTGACCCGCGCCCGCCGATCGAGCAGGACGAAGCGGGAGCTATGGACGATAGGGTTGTCGCCCGGCCGAAGCTGATTATGCCGTGGATGGTGCCCATATGCGGGGCCGGGGCCGAGAAACCACGCCAGACGCCCCAGGAGAGCGCCCGCAGAGCCTGATTTCGCGCCTGTCAGGGCGTGAGGAAGGCGCAATCCTTTTCCGACGAGGTTGGCCACGGCTTTCTCCTCGCCCGTCAACAAAACCCACCGGCTCATATCGAGTTGGCGGGACCGGGCATAGCTGGCCAGAACTGCGGGCGTATCGTGTTTGGGATCGATGGAAATCGCTAGAAACCTCAACTCTTTAGAGGCCTTGAACTCCTTTCCCATGGCCTGGAGCGTCGTTATTTGGAGGGGACAGGTATCCTCGCAGCGGGTGAAAATCGTGTTGACCACCCAGACCTTACCGAAAAGGCTTTTCAGGGTAAGGTTCCCGCCCCGGGAATTTGGAAGCGAAAACTCGGGTAATTCGCCGAATACAGGCAAGGATGTACTATCCCTCCCCATCAACCATATGGCCCCTACCGCCAAAACCGCCGCCAGGGCGATAAACCCGGGCAGGAACACCTTTCGATTCATCCCATCAGCCCTCATAAAACTCCTCTCCTCGCCAAATAGGTGAAGCTGATTTTCCCAAAAACCCGAAAAAAAATACAACTCTTGGCGGCGCCCTGAAAGGATGAAAACACCCTTCGCCGTTGTTAGATTAAACGACAGTGAAACGAAAGGGCTTTGCCCGGAAAGTAAAAAAAATGCTCAAAACGCTGGCACTTGGCCTCCCGGTCGGACTGTTATTCGGCTATGCGCTTCAGCGCGGGCGTTTTTGCATGTACTCCGCCTTTCGGGACCTGTTCTTCGCACGGGATTTCACCTTGTTCCGCGCCTATATCATGGCTTTGTTCGTACAGATGGCTATCATCCATGGGCTGGATGCGGCTGGATATCTCACCGTTCGGCCATTCGGATTTACCTGGTTGGCAGCCATCGTAGGCGGTTTGATTTTTGGAGCCGGCATCTCTCTGGCTGGAGGCTGCGCCTCCGGAAACTGGTACCGCATCGGGGAAGGGATGGTGGGCTCCATATTAGCAGTGCTCGGTTACGGTTTGGGCGTTTCAGCGACTTTCTGGGGTCCATTGAACCCTCTTTCAACCTATCTTCGTGCCTTTCGGGCACCATCCGCTCTGGGAAGCCTTCAGGGGCTTACAGGACTTCCAAAATGGACGGCGGTCATCGCCCTTATTCTCGGCTTCGGCGGCGTCTGTCTGGCGCGGTCCCCCCGTCCGAAAGTTTTCACAGGATGGCCTTGGACCAAGGCGGGTGTTGTTATCGGCCTAATCGCCGCTCTTGCATGGATTGCCTCCGCAGGGGTCGGCCGAAATTTCGGCATGAGCTTTACAGGACCCTCGGGCATGATCATCCGGTACGTAACCACCGGTCAGGAATCCTCCCTCAGCTGGGATTCGTGGATGATAATAGGAGTTCCCATGGGAGCCTTCATTAGCGCTGCCTGGTCAAATGAATTCAAGTGGAGGGCCCCGGCCCCTGATCGCATGGCGAAACAACTCGTTGGCGGACTCATGATGGGCTTTGGAGCAGCGACAGCGGGAGGATGCAACATCGGGCACAGCCTAACCGGTCTAGCAGCCCTTTCCACAACGAGCCTACTCGCCACGATATTTATCATTCTCGGAAGCTGGCTGGGCACTTATATCTTTTTCATGAGGAGATGATGGAATGCCTGAAACAATGACTATCGATTTAAAGAGAGAAATCTGCCCGGATCCCCTCATACAGGCCCAGGAGACGATGAAAAACGCCTCCTCGGGCGATATATACATCATTGTCGTGGACTATCCCCTTGCCGTGGAAAATATCGCTCGTTGGGCCGAAAGCGAAGGCGACGACGTTCGGGTGGAGCAGATGGGAAGCGAATGGAATATCCGGATTACAAAGGCGTAAGGACCAGCTTTCCCATTACCTCTCCATTCCAGAGGAGGTTGTGTGCCTCATTGGCCTCCGCAAGGGGCATCTCGCGGAATACATGCATCCGGAGCTTTCCGGCCTCCAGAATGGGGGAAAACCGCCTTGTCAGCTCCGGCAGGCGCGGCGCGAGATTCACCATCGACAGGCAGAGGATTTGCGCATCCTTAATCAGTGCCTTCTGGACGCTAAAACTTGCATCAGGGTCCAGCCCTTTCGAAGTTCCCACCACGACGATCCGGCCGGTGGGTCGAATCGCGTCGATATCCTTATCGAGATTCACATCCGCGACCATTTCGATAATGACATCGAGTCCCCGGCCGGCGGTGATCTCGGAGCACCCTTCGGCGAAGTCCTCCTCCCGGTAATTGATTGTCTCGTCGGCACCCATGGCTCTACATATCTCAACCTTTTCCGGTGTGCTCGCCGTCGCGATCACCCGGCAGCCGATCGCCTTGGCCAGCTGAATAGCCGCCATGCCCACGCCACCGGCTCCGCCCTGGACCAAAACCGTCTCCCCGGCGGCGGCCCGGCCGTAAATCACGACCGCGTTCCAGGCCGTAATGAACTGAACGGCAATCCCCGCCCCTTCGGCGTAGCCGTAGACATCGGGCAGATTCAGCGTCCACGGAGCCCCCAACCGGACCAACCTGGCATAGGCGCCGCCCATCGCCCGGCCGCAGACCCGCTGGCCCACACGGAAACCCTCCACACCGGCGCCCACCTCGACCACATCCCCCGCCGCCTCGGGGCCCGGAATATAGGGCGGCTCCACGAACTTGCGAAACGGGTGCATCCCCCCCCTGATGGTGACATCCACGGGATGCGCACCGATGGCGCGGGTGCGGATTAACACCTCGCCCTCCCCCGCTCTCGCATCCTCGACCTCGTCGAGACTCATCGGCGTATCAAGACCGAACTTGTGGACACGCATCGCCTTCATTTAGTGCTCCTTTGCGCAAGGGGGGTATAGGGCGAAAATCTCGATCTCGCCCGGCCAATCCATGAACCAGCCCACATTTCCCGAGCTTTGCTCCCTGATTTCCCGGCCTTCGCCGCCGAATTTCCCGATCTTTAACACCCGAATTTCCCGGCATTCACCGCCGCCCGCTTTCCGCCGCCGCCGCTAGGCCTCCAGCACTAGGATTCGAGAAAACCCTGCACCTCCCCGAACAAATCCCCGCGCCGCTTCTCGTACTGCGCGAAATGCGTCGCCCCCCCGAGGACAACATACCGCTTCCCCGGGCTCGACCCGAGCGCCCCGAAAAGCTCCTGCGCCTCGGCGTCC
Organism: Nitrospinota bacterium; assembly: GCA_002685755.1. Classification (GTDB taxonomy): domain Bacteria; phylum UBA8248; class UBA8248; order UBA8248; family UBA8248; genus UBA8248. The sequence continues at coordinate 2,144 of NYYB01000016.1, read as the reverse complement.
TTCGAAACGAGGTCATACTCCGCCCTGACCAGAAGCGCCGGGCAGCGAACCTTCACTGCGTCTAAAAACGCCTTCCCCCGCGTCCGGTCGTAATGATCGGCCATGAGCCCGTTGGGCACGCGCACCGCCGGATACCGCCGGCGGCGCCCCTCGGCATCGTGGCGAATCTGCTCCCGCCAATAGGCGCGCACCGCCCTCGCCTCCCTGAACTCTTTCTCGCGGCCCTTCGGAATCAACCGGCTCCAGTTTCGCTGCTGCCCCTTTTCCGTCACCCAGCGCCAGGCGCAGAACAATTTCGGATTCAGCTTTCCAGGCCGGGCCGGATCCTCGAACAGAGCGAAATTCTCCGGATCTTCACAAAGATACAGCGGCGAAACCAATACAAGCTTCCGGGCGCGGGCCGGATTCGCGGCGGCATACGCGGCGGTCAGCATCGTTCCCTGCGCCCAGCCCAAAAGGTTCAGTCCGTCCACCTCCCGCCGCTCGCAGATGAACCGGGCCGCCGCCTCGACGTCCCTCACCGCCTCCGCCGCGCGCACGGCCGGCGGCCTCCCCCGGGGGCTCACCGTCATCTCCCGGGGCCGGGTCGAGGCGCCGTAGCCCCTGAGCGATAGCGCGAAGACATCGAAGCCCCGCGCCGCCATGTAATCCATCCACGAATACCCCGGAACCGGAAAATCGAAAGCCGCCGCCCCCGGAATGCTCTGCCCGTGGACGCAGAGAAGCGTCCCCGCCGCCCCGGCGCGGTGGAGCCTCCCCGGGCGCTTTTCCCTGAGGTGAAGACTGATCCCCTCGTCGAGTGCGGGGATCATATGATCCTCGGCGAGTATGCTCCCGGTTTTTTTTCTCATCCCTGCACCTTTCAACCCAAATCACCCGTATCCACTCTCAAATCAAAATCAGACGCCCTTCGGATAGGTTGCACCTTATCTCTCCTGCTTCCTCCCGGCCAGCCATCTCAACATCGCTTCGGCTCGTTCGCGCGCCCTCCCGACATTTCGGACCCCAGCCTATTTTTGCGGAATTTGCAGAAAAAACCATCCCAATAGGCGAACATCCGCCGATCCAGGGGATATTTATTTTGGTATAAACCCTGAAGCCCGTATTTATTGATATTGCGATTTGAAAATATCTTTGGCTCGGCCCTTGCCTTATTTGGGCTCTGAGCAGATAGCGCCGGCCACATACGGCGGAGACGCACTCGATAAACGACGCTCATGAAACCAATGACTGAAACGAATACGAACACTTTTCAATAAGGGGGTCCACCATGAGACGAATCACAACTCTCATCATCGCACTCACGCTGGCAATTATCTTTCTTCTCACCGATGAGGCGCTCTCCCTGAAGATACTGTGCAATAACGCCCCTGCCCCGGCTGGCCCTGTCAAATATCACAACATGCAAGTGGCCCCCCTGTTCCGGTATCACGTATCGGGCGATCACTTCTACACGGCGAACTGGAACGAGCTGAAGGGGTGCAACTTTGAAAGAGTCATCGGCTATGTTTTCGCCGCCAAACAGCCCGGGACGGTGGCCCTCCACCGCCTCTACGCGCGCACCCCGGTCGGCAACCATCTCTACTCGGTGAGACCGACAGAAGTGAACAGCCTGAGCGCCAGGCCGGAATGGAAGTACGAGGGAATCACGGGCTACGTTTATACGAGCGCCCAGCCCGGATCGGTCCCCCTGCACCGGCTCTACCACACCAGGCCCAACCACTTATATTCGACAAGACAGACCGAGGTTGACATCCTGCGCAAGCGGCCGGGTTGGAAATACGAAAGGGTCATCGGGCACGTCATCAAGAAGTGACGAGAGCGGCTCGCCATTCACTCGAAGTACAGGCTTTCCGCCTTAGCCGGGGAAAGCCTATCCCCGCGCTCAAGGGATTGTGCGCGGGGGTTTTGTTTGGGGTGTCATTCAGAGCGCCAGCGAAGAATCTGCTGGCCGTGCGCGGCCCCCTTTCCCTCCTTTATTTTTCTTCCTCCTACTTCCTCTCGGCCAGCCGTCTCAACATCGCATCGGCACGCTCTAAAATCCCTGCCGCCTCTTTCTTCTTGCCCATCTTCTCGTAGAGGATTACCAGGTTGTTCGGAACGATTCCGACCAAAGGGTTGTCTGGCTTCATTTTTATTTCGCT
>NYYB01000015.1 GCA_002685755.1 Nitrospinota bacterium | reverse complement strand
CGCACATAGCTGTCCTCGTCTACGGCCAGCGCGTTGATGCGGCTCGTCCCTTTACTTCGATTCTCCCCGGCGGCACCGGCTCCGGCCGAAGGGGCGGCCTGCTCATCCGCCATGAGATGCCCGGCGGCATCGACCGCCACAGCCCGGATCCACGGGTCCGCCGATTCAGTGTATATCCTGACCGCTTCCCCGGAATCGACGGGCTGAAGTTGCCACACTTTGCGGCCCTCGGCGAGTTTTTCGCTGGTTGTCCCGCCGAGCAAAAGCGGCTCGAGCATGAGGATCACCTGGCGGATATCGCCCACCGCGTTCACGTTGCTCAGCGTTTCTATAGCGATCGCGTGCGAAGTTTTCTCTCCCCGGGCGAGGGATTCGGATACCGTGTCCACGGTTTTCTCGTCACCGATAACCCCGAGGAGCGAGAGGATGAGGCTCTGGCGTTCCTGCACCTTGTCGTTGAGGGTACTCCGCAGCATGACGAAGGACTCGCTCTCCTCCAGGCGCTCGATCGCGTGGAGGTGATTGATAATTTCGTAGACGCCGAGGAGGTGTTCGAGCGAGAATTCCGTCAGCCCTTCGATCAACTCGTCGTTGCTCATCTCATGACCGTTTCCGTTAACCGAGGGGGAGAGCCATCGCCCGAGAAGGGTGAACAGGGCGCCGCCCTCGAGGGTGAGGGCCTCCCTCCGTTTCACCTCCTTGAGCGAACTCACCGCTTCGCTACGGACCATCGCGTCGGGGTCGGACAGGGAGGCGAGAAGGCGCTCGAAGTCCTCCCGGATCCCCCTTCTCCCCAGAAGCCGGACCCCGCGCCGTCTGATCGAAGCGTCTGAATCCACCAGCGCGACATGTATGATTTGGTTGAGGCGCTGGCTGTCTCCAATATCGTCCTTGAGGAGGCGTTCGATCGATTCCATGGCCGACTCGCGCACCACACTGTCGGCGTCGGAGAGGTGGGGGATCACCCGGCGGACGAAGCGCGGATTCTCGAGTTCCCCGATACACCGGAGCGCGCAGATCCGCTCCTCGGGGCTTTCATCCTCGAGCATGCCGTGAAGCGTCTGAAGACCCGCCGCCAGGAAGAAAAGATCGTCCGAGTGGACGAGGAGGCAGATCGCCCGCGAGCGAACCATGGGGGATTTGTGCTCCAGGCTTTCCTGGATCCGCTCCACGTACTCGTCGGTCAGGCCGGCCTCGGATATCGCGTCCATGGTCGCCTGGCGGCTGTCGTCGTCGTTCGAGTTGAGCATCCGCTCCCAGAGCTTTCGGACCTGTTGGTTTTCGGCGACGTCGGGCGTCTGGGCGAGAAGGTGAATCAGGCTGCACAGACAGGCGCCCGTCCGGTGGGGGACTTCGTCCAAGATGAAGCTGACTGCCTTGGCGTCGCCCGTTTCGGCGATCATGCCGGCCGCGTATGTACAGAGATCGTCGTCGCCCTCGTGGAGATTCTCGACGAGAATCGACATGCTCTCCTCGTCAACATCCCCGAACCCTTCCTTTGCGAACCGGAAGAGGCCGAGGTTCCGCTCCTCGAGCATTTTTCGGAGTGTGGCGGAGTATTCGCTCCTGAGGAAGAACCCTGCCGCCAGATAGCCCGAGGCGATGACGAAGGTGATTCCGGCCACCCACCTCGGGGTCAACGGCAGGAGGGCGAGTCCGGTGGGCCGGATGATGAGCAAGATGACTCCGCTCAGAATGCTTGCAATGGCGACGACCTGGCCCGCCACGAAGGCCCCCACGCGGCTGCGGAGGTTCGTGGGCAGTGCGTTGTACAAAAGGGCGTTGATCGGATTGCGGATGGATTCCTGGAAGTTCTTGTTATTGAATCTCAGGAACACCGCCGAGTAGAAGCCCGGCGAGAGGATCATGGCGGCCAGGCCCAAAAGCGTCAACAGGGGGTAGATCAGGTTGGCGGTGGCCAGGCCCATGTGCCTGATGATTCGCGGGGTGATGAAGGTCTGAATCAGGAGGGCGACGGCGCTTCCGATTCCGGTGAACATCCCGAGAAAGGAGGCGAGCTGGGCCTTGTCCTCGAATACCTGCCGGAAAATGACACTGTACTGAAAGTCCTGAAAACTTCTCAGGAGGATGATGATGAAGCTGAAGATGGAGAACGCCGCCACGTAGCGGTTCGTTTCCAGGAGGGATATCCCGCTCTTGGCCTTGCTCTTGGCCGAGGCTTTTCTCTTTGGGGCCTCCGACTTGTCGAGGAGTTGGTCCCGGAGGCGAATCTGAATTCCCGTGATAAGAAAGATCGAAAAAGCGATGGTCGCAATCCAGAAATAAAGCAGGTTCGCCACGTTGCCCAGGATGGCGACCAGGAGGGGAATCGAGAAGCCCCCGATGATTCCGCCGTAGCGCCCGCCGGTCAAAATAATCGGGACCAGGCGTTTCGCCTGGAGGATATCGAGATAGAGTCCGTAGAAGGCCCGGAAATTGTTCGGGACCATGTTCGTGAACATCATGAACAAGGTATGGAGGAACGGCAGGGCGATGGGGATGTCCATCGCTCGGATGTCCACCGAGATCCCCATTCGGATGACCAGGATCAGCCCGATGAAAAACAGGAGGACCGCCTTGAACATCGAGGGAATCGAAAGCATTTCCGTGAACCGGGTGTAGACCATGCTCACGACGATGATCACGAGGGCGTTGAAAATATACATGTAGGGGAGGAAGGAGGGCCCTACTTTCGGGTGCGACAGGAAAAGGGCCTCGGAGACGGAGAGGCCGATCGAGAACTGGAGCCCAATCAGAAAATAGAAGAAGAAGAAAGCGGCGAAGACGAGAAATTCGTCCTCACGGACATTGAACAACCGCTTAAAAAGGCCGGCCATGGAACCCCTCTGCCTTTCATTAAAGGGCCGGACCGGGGCCAGTGGCCTCATTGTCCGGAAGGGCTAGGGTGTTTTCGCTAGTCTAGCTTATTTGGAACGGGATTTCCAAGAATAGTAGGCGATGGCGTCCTCGATCCATTCGCCCGTGTTGGTTTGAAACGAACTCCACCGGGTGTTGGCGCAGTGGCCCCTGACTGGATCGGCGTTCCCCTCGGGTATCAGCCCGCTGAGAGGAGATATGTCGAATTCCGCCCGGACCGGCATCCGCTCCCGCTCCCGGGGAGAGAGGAACGAAACGAAACGACGGAAGGCGGTGAATGACTTTCGGATGGCCCCGCAAACCGCATCGGCGCCGCCGGTCAACTCCACCAGCTGCGGAAGGAGGGGGACGTAGCGGTTGAACTCCATTCCCTTTCCCTCGTGATTGGTGATGCTGTCCACACCTATGGCGCCGATGGTCTCGTCCGTGAACTCGACCGGGAAGAGGCGGGCGTAGAGGGATTCGATCGTGGGTCCGCTACGGGTCATCCGAAGGTGAGCGCGTACGCTGAAGAGGCTGAAGTCGATCCAGTCGCAGATGAGCGGGTGGTAGGGCCTGCCGAATAGTTGTTGGAAATTTTCGATGGCGTGCGCGAGGCGCTCGACCGCGCGCTGCTTCCCCTCCGCGGCGTTCGCCAGGTTTTTATGGAGGTGCGGAGCGGACTTTTTTAACACCCCGGCGATGCGGCCGGTCAGGGGGGGAGGCGGTTTTCCGGAGGCCAAGAAGCGGCCCCGGAGATAGGCCCGCCGGGTGGCCGGGCTCGCCGCGTAGCGGGCGGCCAGCCAGGCCAGCGCGCGGACATGGTCCCGGTTGCCGGGGTCGAGGGAGAGCGGCATGGGACTGAGGCGCTCGGGCGCGACGCCGAGCCGGCTGAGGTCGGGGAGGGCGAATCCCTCCGGGAAGACATCGATCCGGAAACAACCGACGCCGCCGCCGCCCTGCTGGGGCTTGACGAAGAAGGTGGAGTTTCCCCACCGCTCCCCGAGTTCTCCGGTCTTGTCGATGATGGCTTCGGCGGTGGCGCGGGCCACCCGTCCGTCCACGGAGAGGGCCTGATAGCGGGCCGTCATGGGGCCGCTTTTTCCGGTGGCCTGGTTTTCGGCGGCGTCGCCCACGCCGTTCAGAAATTCGTAGGTTCGCTCTTTGTTGGAGAGGGGACCGTCCGGAGCGGTCAGCGGGCCCGGAACGACAATCGCCCCCATGCTCACCAGCACCTCCGAGAGGCGGGCGTCGTAGAGGCTGCGCTGGGCGCACTGGCTGAGGACCAGTGTTTCCCTCGGCCCCCGGGCCACCCGCGTCATCAGTTCATCGCGCCGGTTGATGACATGGATGGGGATGGCGGCGCCGCTCCGCCCGAGGTGGGCTTCGGCGATGCGCGCCGTCTCGGCGGTGAGCGGGAGGTGGTTCGGAGAGCCGTCGAGCAGCAAAATCTCGCGGGGGAGCCGGGCCGGGCCTTCGGCCTCCTTCAAGCGCATGCCCGAGAACTCCTCGTCCCCGGCGGCCCAGGCGTTCAGCCGGGAGATGAGCTCCTCGGTGAAATATCCCGCTGGCCCGTCGAACTCGCGGCTGACCCGGAAGAGGTCCCAGGTGCCCTCGCTGGCGTCTGGGGTCTGGCGATAGAGGTCCTCCCTTCGTGCGAGGGGGGCCTCGGCGGTCGCCCCCTCCGGGGAGGCCGGGGCTGGTGGGGCATTCATGGCATTGCCTTTCGCAGGTTCATGATGTGGCGAATCACCCAGTCAGCCATCGCGCCACCCTGGGTTTTCCCCCCGTGGTGGGAGAGTTGACTCGGGGCGGAGACGCTCACCGTCCGGAGGCCTATCTCGAGCTCCACTTCCTCGCGGGTGGCGGGATCGTTCGCCACCAGTCCGGAGATGAGGATTTCCTCATCGCCCAGGCCGACCTGACTTCTTAGCCATTGAGCGGTAAGGGTAGAACTAACGCTGTCGCAAGCGCAAACGATGAGCCCGAAGCGCTGAAGCCAGCCCTGGAGCCAGGGGTCCGTGGCGACGTAGATGCTGCCCTCGGCGTTGGGGGCGTCGGCGATTTCGGCGATGATAACCTCCCCCCGCAGGGCCGCGTGGTTCAGGAGACGCCTGGCCTGGCGGCGAACCTCCTCCCGGCCGATCTCGAAGGTGGTGGCGAGCCCGGCGTCGACGAAATCCCAGCCCAGGCGGTCTGAGTCGAAGTGCCCCTCCGGCCGGCCGTAGCTAACTTTCATCAGGTCCCGCATCCGTCCCGTTCCAGTCAGCTTGGCGTAGCTCACCCGGATACCCGACGCGCGCAGTGAGAGCGCGAGCGAGGCGGCGCAGGTGGTTTTTCCCACGTCCATGTCCGATCCCGCGATCAGGACCAGCGGGGTCCCCGGCGCCGGGTCGTCTTCATCGGGGGCGGCGGTCTCGGGTATCGAGGTCAGATTGGAGACGAAGGTTGGACCGCCGCCCGCAGGGCCGCCGCCCAGCTCGACGCCGCCGAGCACCCGGAGCTTGACGGTGGCCTGATCCGCCGAGGCGGACAGGCCGACTACGCCTCCCGTGTTGAGCAGGTCGAGTTCGCGCCCGGGAGGGGCGGGCCGCGCGGGGGCGTGGCCGTTGATGCTGCGGTTGGCGAACCGGCCGCCGATGGCGCCCACGAATTTTTGGCCCCGGATGAGGGCGACCTCCCGCGTGAGCCAGGTGTCGGCAGCGCCCGCGGCCGGTTCGATGATCTCGAGGTTCCCCACCCGGCAGCGGGCGGGGACATCGACGACCTCGGCGAGAACGACCGCACCCGCCGGAACGNTCTCCACGGACAGGGGGACCTCGTCTGCTCCGCGCTCAAGGCCCCCCGCGCTCAGGAACAATCCGCGCGCGGTGGAGGAGAAAAAATCGACGCCGGTCAAGGGTGAGTCCTTTCTTTAATTAAACCGTTGTCAGTTCGAGGGCGGCCGTGAAGGACTCGACCAGCCGGGTGGTGTGTGGAGTCACCTTCTCGGCGGTTTCGTCCAGAAGGCCGCCCAAACCCTCGAGCTTGAAGAACGCGCCGCGCGGCTCGACCACCGTACCCTCGGCGGGGGGCGAGCAGGTGACCAGAATCTCATCGGGCCCCTCGAGGTCCAAGATTCGGTGGCCTTTCCTGATGTGCCGCGGCGCTTCGCCTTCAATTATATAGACCCCCGGGTTTATAGCACGTCCAATCCGTACGGGGCGGGGCCGCGTGTTCCGGANGAGGAGCTGAAAGCCGGTGAGCNCGGANGCGCCGATTTGCGCCAGCTCCGCCGAGGTTTCGTCGGCTTCCACGCCCGCCCCCAGAAGTTCGGCCAGATGCCAGTAGGTGGTGGAGGGCGCGGCGCTCTCGTTAAGCTCGAGCTCGGTCATGAGCTGGGTCGTTCCCAAGAGGCGCGGGTTGACCTCAAGGGCGAAGGGCTCGCCCCGATGGACGACGTAATCCACTCCGAAAAGGCCTTTGTAGCCGAGCCCGGCCACCCATTCTCCGATGTCCAGTGTGTTTTCCCTGATCTTCGAGCGGGCGGCCTCGGGGAGCCCGAGGAAGGCGCCGTAGTCGCTCCCGGCATAATCGAAGCGGTGCATGGAGGAGCCGGGGAGACCGGTGATCATGGCCGAGGGGTAGGACATCCGGGGCCGGCCCCTGAACACGAACGAGGCGGCTCCGATGGCGGGCCCCTCGAGAAAGCGGGTCACGGTGGCCGGCGAGTCCGCCCNCGACTTTTCNATCAGTTGCTCCCNGAGGGNCGCGAGGGCGCCGGCCGATTCGATGAGATGGGTCTGGTTCCCCGAGGANCCGATTTGCTCGTTGACGATAATGCGGGGNCCCCATTTCTTGAGAAGCCCCTCTTCGAGNTCGCCTACCGCCGCGACCTCGCCGGGAGGCACGGCGATCCCCCGCCGCTCGGCCTCGGCGCGAAAGGCCACCTTGTCGTCGAGCCGNGTTTTGAGCNTCAGGGGGTNCGCGAGGACCGAGACGNGCCCACCGGANTCGGCGGCGAGGAGTTCGAGGAACTCGGTCGAGCGGTAGGGAACGACGACGCGGGGCGCCTCGCCCGATGTGAGGTGGCGCTTGAGGCCGTCCCCCCAGGCGCCATCGTAGGCCTCGACGATGGATCGGTGGGTCCAGACGATCCTTTTCTCCAGCGNCCGCTCGACCGCGAAATATCTGAGACGGGAGGTCCAGCTCTCACAGCCCAGTCCCCAGTCGCAGGCGACAATGAAGTTCAACGGAAGGCTCGCATCCACGGCGATGGAATCGGCCGCCCGGAGGCCCTGGAACCCAANCTCCGCCGAGGGNGGAGCCGCGGCGAGAAGGCGGCTNTGAAATTCGGGCGTGGCGGATGAATTCAACGAACCCCTCCCGGGGAAAAATGGGCATCCGTCCGAAGCGTATTCGGCTTGCGGAATTGTTCGGATTCTAGTGCTCAAGGCCTGTTCCGGCAAATGGATCATGAGGTTCGCGGACCAAACCGTCTCCCGCTTCTCCGGGTTCGCCCGCACTGGCTGGTTTCCTGTGNTAGAATGCTCAGGCTTGGTGCTTTACAGGAACAATTATTCCCTATGCTTAAACCAAACGACGAACCAATCCCCGAGGGCACCGTGGTCGAGCCTTTTCCTCCCACGGCCGACGACTTCATGCCGGTGGACACCCAGACCTGGGAGCATTTATTTGCGAACCTGGTGCGGACGAAGCCGGCTTTTTTCGGGTCCGTTTTTCTCGTGGCCCTGTTCTTNGTCGCCATTTTCGCTCCCCTGGTCTCCCCTCATAATCCCTCGAAGGTGCAGGTGAGCGAGCGCCTGAAGCCCCCCGCCTGGTTGCCGAAGGGGAGGGCGGCCAATTTTCTGGGGACGGACGCGCTCGGCCGGGACATTTTCAGCCGCCTGCTTTACGGCTCGCGGATTTCGATCCTCGTGGGTCTCAGCTCGGTGGTCCTCTCGGGAATCATCGGTATTGTGCTGGGCCTGGTCTCGGGCTACTTCGGCGGAAAAATAGACGATTTCATCATGGGGTTCGCCGAGATCCAGCTCGCGTTTCCGTTTATTCTCCTGGCGATCACGATCATGGCGGTGGTGGGGCCCGGCCTGACGAACACCATCGTGGTCCTCGGCATCAGCCGCTGGGTGGCCTACGGAAGGATCGTGCGCGGCCAGGTCCTCGCGGCGCGGGAGATGGAGTACGTCGAGGCGGCGCGGGCGCTGGGATATCCCGTCTACCGGGTGCTTTTTTTCCAGATACTGCCCAACATCATGTCGCCGCTCATCATCATCGCCAGCTTCGCCGTGGCGGGAAATATCATCTCGGAGGCCTCGCTGAGTTTCCTGGGCCTCGGGGTTCCTCCCACCATCGTCACCTGGGGGAGCATGCTCTCCGAGGGCCGCGAGTATCTGAGGGTTTCGTGGTGGATGGCGACCTTTCCGGGCCTTGCTATCATGATGACCGTCTTGAGCATTAACCTGATCGGCGACTGGCTAAGGGATTATCTCGACCCCCGGCTGCGAAACGATTATTAACCTAATTTCTTTTTTGTTAGCGTAGGGACATTTGGCGGAGGTTCTTTGGAGAATGACAAAACGATTCTTGAGCGCGGCTCTTCTGGCGGTTTTCCTGCTGGTTCTCCAATCCTGCGGCGGGGACAAGGCCGACCGTCCCTTGACGATCCTGGTCACTGTGGAGGCGCGCACGTTTGACCCGCATTTCGCCTCATCGACGGTCGAATGGAGTTTTTTGATGAATATTTTCGACGGCCTCGTCGTCCGCCGGGACGACATGACGCTCGGGCCGGGACTCGCCGAGAGGTGGAAGGTCGACGATTCGAAGAAGGTGTGGACATTCCACCTCCGCAAGGGAGTGAAGTTCACCAACGGCGAGCCCTTCAACGCCCGCTCGGTGGAATTCACCTTCGAGCGGATGCGAGATAAAAAACTCAAGACCCGTACAACCGTCCCGAGGCGGATCGAGCTCGACCGGGTGGAGATCGTGGACGATCACACCGTGCGAATCCACACCAAGCGGCCGGTCGCGACGCTGCCGATCTGGCTGGTGAATTCGTTCATGCTTCCGCCCGGGCACTATACTGAAACGTCTCCGAAGGAGGTCTCCCGCAAGCCGGTGGGTACGGGTCCCTACAAGTTGGTGAAATGGGTCAAGGACGATTTTATCGAAATGGAAGCCAACGAGGAGTGGTGGGGGGGCAAAGCGAAGATCAAAAAGGTGTTGTGGCGCCCTGTTCCCGAGGCCTCGGCGAGAATCGCCGAACTCGAAGCGGGAGCGGCCGACATTATTTCCAGCATTTCCCCCGATCAGGGGGCGATGTTCGCCCGCGAGGAAAGAGGGAACCAGCTCAAGGCCATTCACGGCGGCCGCCGCATCTACCTCGGCATTCGGCAAAGCTTCGAGGTTTTCAAGGACAAAAGGGTCCGGCAGGCGATAAACTACGCCGTCAATTTCGATCAGATCGCGCAGAGCATACTCAACGGCCACGGCTCGCGCCTGGCGACCGTCGTGAACGACCCCAACGCGGACGATTCGATCGAGGCCTACCCCTTCGATCAGGAGAAAGCGAAGGCGCTTCTGGCCGAGGCCGGTCTGAAGGACACCGACGGGGACGGCGTGCTCGAGAAGGACGGCAAGCCGGTCGAATTCAAGATCGATGTGCCGGCCGCCCGCTACCTCAAGGGCAAGGAGATGTGCGAGTCGGTGGCGGCGAATCTCCGGGCGGTGGGCCTCAAGGCCGAGGTCAATCCGCTGGAGTGGTCGGTCTATCTCTCCCGGAGGCGGAAGAAGCGGTTCTCGCCTCTCTATTTCCACGGCTTCAGCTCGGCCTTCAACGCCGAACTCGACCTGGGCGTTTTGCGGCCGAATCTCTATGCCAACCTGACGGACTGGAAGAACCCCGAGTTCATCGATAGCTACATTCGGTTGGGCCGGACGTTCGACCCCGCCGAGCGCAAGAAGATCAGCTACCGGATGCAGAACATCGTCCACGAAGACGCGCCCTGGGTCTTTCTCTGGAACCAGTACGATTTCTACGGGCTGAACCCGCGCATCAAATGGTTCCCGCGCCCAGACGAGCGGATTTACCTTCCCTCGATCGCCCTGAAGACGGCGAAATAGCCTCGGGCCGAGTCAGACCGGTCTGAGTCAGGAGAGAAATAGGTGGTTTCCTATCTTGTGAGGAGGGCGTTCCGGGCCATCCTGGTGGTCATCGGGGTGAGCTTCATCTCCTTTTCCGTGCTGTTTCTCTCGGGCGACCCGACCGACACCCTGGTCGGGGAGGACTGGACCGTCGAGGAAGTCCGGAAGCTTCGCCACGACATGGGCCTCGACCGGCCCTGGGTCATTCAGTACACGACCTACGTGAGCCGCGCCGTGCAGGGCGATTTCGGCGAGAGCCTCCGCTATCGCCAGCCCGCCTTCGAGTTGATCATGGAAAGGGTGCCGGCCACGTTGGAGTTGGCCGCCGTGGCCCTGGTCATTTCAATCGTTCTTGCTCTCCCGCTGGGGATCATCAGCGCATCGATGCGCGGATCCCCCTACGACTATGGCGGCATGATATTCGCCCTCTTCGGGCAGGCGATGCCGGTTTTCTGGCTGGGCCTCATGCTCATCCTGATTTTCGGGGTGCATCTGGGCTGGCTGCCCGTCAGCGGCAGGGGAGGGCTCGAAAAGCTGATCCTACCCTCGATCACGCTGGCGACCTATTCACTGGCGCGGAACACCCGGGTCATCCGCTCCTCGATGCTCGACGTGCTGGGGCAGGACTACGTACGCACGGCGCGGGCGAAGGGACTGGCCGAGTGGGCGATCATCCACATCCACGCCCTGCGGAATTCGCTCATCCCCGTCGTCACCATCATCGGCCTTGAGTTCGGTCACATGCTGGGCGGGGCCGTCATCGTCGAGACGATCTTCGCCTGGCCCGGCATCGGGCGGCTGATGATCCAGGCCGTCTACGCCAAGGATTTTCCGCTGGTCCAGGCCTCGGTGACGATTGCCGCGCTGATATTCGTCTCGCTCAATTTTCTCGTCGATTTCATTTACTCCTACCTGGACCCGCGCGTCCGCCTGGTCTAGGTTCGCGCCGCTGCCCGCAGGACCCGCCGCCCTCAGAGGGCTCGCCGCCCGCTGGAGCGTTTTTTGGCCCAAATCGCCTATTTCTGGGATGAGTCATCGCTCGACCACGGCACCGGCCGCCACGTCGAGTGCATCGAGCGGGCCGAGCGCCTTCACCCCGAAAAAATGCGCGAGCGCGCGCCCAGGCTGGCGCACAGGCCAATCGTTCCGCACGGCGCGGCGGACTGGGTCCTCCGGGTCCACGAGACCGGGCACCACGAATTTCGTCTGTACCGCCCATGAGCACGGTTTCCGGGCGCTCGACGGGGGGGGACACGCGGATCAGCGAGGGAAGCTACCCGGCCGCGCTGAGGGCGGTGGACGCGGCGCTGACGGCGGCGGACGAGGTGGCGGGCGGCCTCTACCCGGCGGCCTTCTGCGCGATGCGCCCGCCCGGCCACCACGCCCTGCCGTTTCAGTCCATGGGGTTTTGTCTCTTCGCCACTGCCTCGATTCTCGTCCGCTATATTCAGGAACAACACGGGCTGCGCCGGGTGGCCGTCCTGGACTGGGACGTCCACCACGGGAACGGGACGCAGCATGTCTTCTGGGAGGATCCAGAGGTTTTCTTCGTCTCCCTCCACCAGCACCCCCTTTATCCGGGAAGCGGGCTAGAGGACGAGCGGGGCGAGGGCGAAGGGCTGGGGGCGACGCTGAACCTGACGTTTTCTCCGGGAACGCCCGAGTACGCCTACCTCGCGCGCTTCGAGGAGGAGGCGGCCGCCGCTCTCCGGGGCTTTGCCCCCGAGTTTCTCATCATCTCGGCCGGCTTTGACGCCCCCCGGGGCGACCCGCTGGGCGGGCTCCGGTT
>NYYB01000014.1 GCA_002685755.1 Nitrospinota bacterium | reverse complement strand
CTCCAATGGTCTCGTCCACCCTCCAGGTAATGCTCGGATGCTCCTCGGAGTAAAAGTCCACGATAAACCCTCCTAAATTACTAATTATTTTGAGCATTTTTCCTGGAACAGGGATTGCGGCCCTGCCCGCCGGAAATCCTCTGATCCTTCATCATCTCTTATCGGCCGGAATCGGCCCGGCCTTAATGGAAAAACCGAGAATGAAAAATCGAGGAAATCGGACGCTATCTTCCCGCCTCCGGGGCGAGGCAGGTTCGAAGGGAGGAGGTCATCCGCCTCATCAGCGAAAAATACATGTCTCCGCCCGGCTTCAGGTCCGCACCGAGAGGATCGAGCACCCCCAATCTCGCGCCTGTTCCCTCCATCACCATTTTGGCCAGCCGAGGAGTAAACTGGGGTTCGGCTAAAATACAGGCCACCCGGAGCGAGCGAATTGTTCTCCGAATTAGCGTGAGACGCTTCGCCCCCGGCCGCCGTCCGGGAGCGACGGCGATGGCTCCCGCCGGGCTCAGGCCGAACCGCGACTCAAAATACCGGTAAGCATCGTGAAATACGACATAGGGCGCCCCCGCCAGAGGATCTAGCTCCGCGCGGATTTCACCGGTGAGCGAACCGAGCCTTTGGGACAGCGCCGCCGCATTTTTCTGGTAGAGCGCCGCGTTCGCCGGGTCCACACGGCTCAACTCCGCCGCGATTTTTCGCGCCATGTGCTGGGCGTTTTGGGGGTCGAGCCAGATATGTGGGTCGATTCCTCCGCCGTCTCCGGCCTGCGCCTCCTTGAGGTTGCCGCCCCCAGCCTCCCATGCCCTTGCCCGGTGGATCCCTGCCCGACGGGCTGGAAGGAGAATAAGGCCCTTCGCCTCCGAGAGCGTAACGAGCGCGCCGCGCCGAAGAAGGGACACAAGCGGCCGCTTAAGAGCGGTTTCGAGCCCCTCTCCCACCCAGAATACGAGACGGGCCCGCCGAAGCGCCCGCGCCCCCGAGGGCCTCAGGGCATAGGAATGTGGGGAGGCCGCACCGCGTATGAGGAGAGCCGGCTCCCCCGCCCCCCGCATCACGCCCGCCACCAGGGAGTGAATCGGCTTGATGGTGGCGACGACCGCAGGCGCCACCCCTGCCTGAGCAGCGGCGCGGGCAGCGGCTGGGATGGTAAGCAGAGAGCCGGCGAGCAGCAGGCCGGTCAGTGATCGCCTCATCAAAAGATCCTCAAAATATAATTTATTCAATAGGGCGAAAATTTCGATCTTCCCGCCGATATTTATGTTATAACATAACAATACGGGCGCCCCAAGGGGTTTCAGAGAGCCTCGGCAGCATATCCGGGCGCTCGATAGGCGTTCCGAATCAAGGGGGGCCGGGCGTTTCGGCTCACGCGGGATCGGGCATTCCGAATCAAGCGGGGCCGGCGTTCCGGCTCACGCGGGTTCGGGGGTTCCGACTCAAGTGGGCTCAAAACCCATGGCGCCCTTTTCATTACGCTCGTTTCAAAGACACTTTTCACCAGGGAGCGATGATGCCGGCTCATGACCCGTGGGACCACAACCCGGAGGCTGCTTTCCTCCTCCGCGATTCCGACATTCATCCCGGGGCCGGAGGCCCCCCGGAGGACGCTTCCATCCCCCGCGATCACGGCCTCCCCCACGATCACGGGCCCGGAAAATCCACCCCGGGGGTCATCGACCCGGGGGTCACGGACCCGGAGGACCCCAGTCCCGAGGACGCATTCCACCCCCGAGATCACGATCACGGCCACTGCATCGCGGACGCCCTGTTAAAGGCCGAGGCGATCTGCGCCAGACGGGGCGCCCGCCTGACGCGCATCCGCCGGAGCGTTCTTGAATTCGTCTGGGAGAGCCACTCCCCCGTCGGCGCCTACGACATTTTAGATCGCATGAACGCAGACGGCCCCTTGCCGGGGGGCGGTCCCCGCAGCGCGCCGATCACGGTCTACCGCGCCCTCGAATTCCTGATGGCCCAGGGCCTCGTCCACCGCCTCGCCAGCATGAACGCCTACACCGGCTGCGGGCTGCCGGGCACCCCCCACGGCGCGCATTTCCTGATCTGCGACGATTGCGGCGCCGCCGCCGAGCTCCATGACACCGATATCGAGCGGGCCATCTCGCGGGGGGCCGCCCGCGCCGGTTTCGCCATAAAATCCCCCGTCGTCGAAGTGCAGGGCCGCTGCCCCGCCTGCCGGCCCTTCCAAGACGAGGCCGAGTAGATGACAGCGCGACCGAGCAATGAGGTTCTCTTTGGCGAGGGGGCTCTGATTGAGGGTAAAGGCATCGGCCACGCCTTCGAAAAAAACAGCGTCCTCTCCGGCGTCGATATCTCGGTCTCCCCCGGCGAGATCGTCACCCTCATCGGCCCGAACGGCGCGGGTAAAACCACCCTCGTCCGCGTCCTCCTCGGCCTCCTCCGGCCAGACTCAGGCGAAGTCGTGAGGCGCCCCGGCCTCGTCGTGGGCTACCTGCCCCAACAGCTCGCCATCGACCCCGTACTCCCGATGACGGTGCGCCGCCTCCTCCGGCTGACGAACCGGCCCGGTCCGGGAGAGATGACGGAAGCCCTCGCGGAAACCGGGGCAGCCCACCTGATCGACCGCGCCGTGCAGGACCTTTCGGGGGGCGAGCTACAGCGGGTCCTCCTCGCGCGGGCGCTGGCCCGGCGGCCCGACCTCCTCGTGCTCGACGAGCCCATCCAGGGAATCGACATCTCGGGCCAGACCGAGCTTTACGAGCTCATCGCCCGAATCCGGAGCCTGCGGGGCTGCGGCGTCCTGATGATCTCCCACGACCTCCACATCGTCATGGCCTCGACCGACCGGGTCGTCTGCATCAACCGCTACCTCTGCTGCTCGGGCCACCCCGAGACCGTGAGCCGCCACCCCGAATACATGGCCATGTTCGCCCCCCACGATGCGCGGACCCTCGCCGTCTACACCCACGACCACGATCACAGCCACGACCTCGCCGGTCATGTCGTTCCAATCGGAAATGGGGAGCATGCCTCCCCCGGCTCCCCCGATCATGCCCACGATAATTCGAGCCACGAGCATGATAACGAACACCCGGAAGATGAGGATGGCCACGACGCCTCCAGCGGAGGCGGCGCTCATCCAGGCCCTGGAAGGGCCCCCACCGGAGGTGAGGCCTTTTGATCTTCGAGGACTTCATCTGGCGCGCCCTGCTCGGCGGGGCCGGAGTCGCGTCGGTCAGCGGCCCGCTGGGCTGCTTCATCGTCTGGCGGCGAATGGCCTATTTCGGGGACTCGGTGGCGCACAGCGCCCTGCTCGGCGTCGCCCTCGGGTTTTTCTTCGGAATCGACATCAGGCTCGGCACGCTCATCGCCTGCGTCTCGCTCGCCCTTTTTCTCGTCCTCCTTCAGGGGCAAAAGCGGCTCTCCTCTGACACGATACTCGGCATCCTCGCGCACACCGCGCTCTCGGTCGGCCTCGTCACGATCAGCTTCATGGAATCGCTCCGGGTGGACCTGATCGGCTACCTTTTAGGCGACATCCTCTCGGTCACGGCATCCGACATCGGATGGATATACGGCGGCGGGGCGCTCGCGCTCGTCTGGCTCGCCCTGATCTGGCGTTCCCTGCTTGCCGTCACCGTCCACGAGGAACTCGCGCGGGCCGAGGGCATCCCGGTCTGGGCGGTCCGGGTCTCCTTCATGGCGCTCATCGCGTTCGTGATCGCAATCGCCATGAAGATCATCGGCATCCTCCTGATCACCTCGCTGCTCATCATCCCCGCCGCCACCGCGCGTCGCTTTTCCAGAACCCCCGAGCAGATGGCCGCCCTCGCCGCCCTTTTCGGCGGGCTCGCCGTCCTCGGGGGAATCATGGCCTCGCTCAGATGGGACACCCCGTCCGGGCCATCGGTTGTGGTGGCCGCCGCGGCGCTGTTTGCCGTTAGTTCGATGGGGGGGGTGGTTTTGGGGAGAGCGAGGTGAGTTTTTACGGTGAAAAACCTGTATTCTCTGCCGGGTAGTTTAGAATGGTGTTCTATGAACTCAATAATTAGACTCAAAATTTAATATGCCGGAGATGGAAAATGCCGAAACCGGAAGACATGAAACTTTTCGAGGCGCTGGAGGATTCCGTGGACAACGAGGAAGTCGATAAAATTCTTGCGCGCATCGAGAGCGGCGAGGAAGAAGTCCTCGACTGGGCCGAGGCGAAGATGGAATTGCGGGGGGAAGATTAGGCGGGGGGATGAACATCGAGGAGTCCTGATCATCCCCGCCCGTTTCAGGAGGAGGTGTTTTCATGGCCAACGAAGAACACCTCGCCATCCTTAAGCAGGGGGTGGAGGCCTGGAACAAATCGCGGGAGAAGAATCCGAATATCCATCCGGACCTCAGTTCGGCGAGGCTCATCGACGCGAACCTCACTAACGCGAACCTCAACAAGGTGAGCCTCCTCAGGGCAGACCTTAGCAGAGCGAACCTCACCGAGGCGGACCTCAACAGGGCGAATCTCGGCGGGACGAACCTCAACGGGACGAACCTCGTCGGGGCGGACCTCAGCGGGGCGAACTTTTATGAAACCATTTTCGCCGATGTAGATTTGAGCGAGGTCAAGGGACTGGATAAATGTATACATCATGGCCCAAGCACGATTGACCACCGCACCCTGATGAAATCCGGCGAATTGCCCCTGGAATTTCTCCGGGGAGTGGGCCTGCCGGACGATTACATTCAATTTCTCGCATCCTTCCGGAACGAACCTTTTCAGTTTTATTCCTGCTTCATCAGCTATTCACACAAGGACGAAGAGATCGCCAAACGATTGTATGATGCCCTTCAAGGCGAAGGCGTTCGCTGCTGGTTCGCGCCGGAGGACATGAAAATTGGGGACAAGACCCGCCGCCGGAGCGACGATTCGATCCGGGTGCACGACAAGCTTCTTCTAATCCTTTCGGAAAATTCGATTGCGAGTGACTGGGTGGAATACGAGGCCGAGCGGGCGCTGGATCAGGAGCGGAAGCGCGGCGGAACCGTACTGTTCCCCATTCGCCTCGGTAACGCCATTATGAAAGTGGAAGGAGGCTGGGCGGATCATATCCGCGAGCGCCACATTGGCGACTTCCGCAACTGGAAAGACCACGACAGCTATCAGAAGGCTTTTGACCGGCTGATGCGGGATTTAAAGGCGGAAGAGTAGTACTCCTGCCCCGCCAGCACCCTGCCCCTTAAACCCTTTGAAAAACCAAAACACGCGAACATGTCATTCCGAAGGAGCGGAGCGACTGAGGAATCTTCTGGTTTTACACGTAGATTTCTCGCTGGCGCTCGAAATGATAAATCTTTGCTTTTGATCCGGACTCATGAAAGCTAACTCCGGGACGCAACGCTAATTCCTGTCCAAAAACCCCTTGATGTCGGCCATGGATTCGTCGAAACACTGGATCATGAAGAAGTGGCTGGCGCCCTCGTAGATTTTGATCTCGCAGCCCGGGACGCGCTCGGCGATCTGTCTGGCGGCCCCGACGGAGCAGAGGATGTCCTCCCCCCCGGCGAGGACGAGGGTGGGGCATTTGACCCGGTCAAGGCGATCGAGGGCGTCGTGCTCAAGGCAGGCGTGGGTAGAGTTGGTGTAGCCGTGAACCGGGCGGCCGGTGTCGCCGAGGCCTTCCTCGAAGCCGTCCATCTGCGCCTGGTTTTCGTTGAAGTAGAGCGGCGGAAAGAAAAAGAGGGACTGATGCCGGGCGGCGGCGGGGTAGCCCTGCGCCTTCACCACCTCGTTGATGTTGTGGAGGATCCGGTGGCCGTAGCGGTCGAGCTTGCCGAACGAGGCGGTGATGAGCATGCTCCGGACCCGGTCCGGGTAGTTGATGGCCATCTCCTGGGCGATGGCGCCGCCCATCGAGCGGCCGATGACGTGGGCGGGCTCGGTGATGTCGAGGGCGTCCATTAATCCGACCGTATCGTCCGCGAAGTGGCGCGTGGTGTAGGGATAATCGGGTGCGGAACTCCGCCCGGCGCCCCGGTTGTCGAGCGCGATGATCTTGTAGCCGCTCTCCAGAACATTTATCTGGGGCGCCCAGGCGCCGCAGTCCCCGGCAAGGCCGTGGATGAGGACGACGGGCGGGCCCTCGCCGTGGATTTCGTAGTAAAGCTCGACATCGCCTACCGTCACCTGGGCCACTGGGCTCTCCTTTATTTAGGATTAATTGGACTACTGTATGGGTTTGACAGAGCTACAGTAAGCTATCATATTGTTTTCGATATTCTACCAATTATGTTCGCAAGTTTGCACGGCCCGCAGAGGCGATGGCGTATCCGCCGCCGCCTCTCGGCCCTTCATAAGGGGGATATTTCCATGAGCAAATCCAAAATCACCAGAAGAAAGTTCATCAAGGGCGCGGCGGCGACGGCCATCGCGGCCCCGATTGCGCTCCGCCAAGGGGGGGTCGCCGAGGCCGGCGCGGAGGAGGACCGGATCGTCAAGGCCGCCAAGAAGGTGGGGCCCGCCGCCCTGAACGGCATGATGTGGTCGCTCTATTGGCGAAACTATCCGGGCCTCAACAAGGAGTTCAAGGGCAAGACCGGCATCTACATGGAAAAGGTGAACGACGTGCCGAACCTGCTCATCCCGCAGCGGGCGATGGCCGAGGCGATCAGCCGGTCGGGCAAGTTCGACTTTTTCCACGTCGAGTCGATGATGATTCCTTCGCTCGTCGCGGCGGGGCTCGCCGAGCCTCTCGACGGGTACATGAAGGACGCGGGCTTCAAGCTCAAAATGGTCGGGAACTTCAAGAAATTCATGACCTACAAGGGCAAGACCTACGCCATGCCCACGGACGGGAACGTGTGTCCCCAGTTGATCCGGAAGGACCTGTTCGAGAACCCCGACGAGCGCAAGGCCTTCGCCGACAAGCACGGCAAGCCCATGAAATGGCCCGTGACGTTCGAGGACGAAGTCGAGCTGTGCAAGCACTTCCACCGGCCCGACAAGGACCTCTACGGCTCCGGAAGCCTGCGCGACAAGGCAAACAGCAGCTTCTGGTACTGGCAGTACCTCTACGCCGCCGGCGGGTTCCCCTTCACCGACGACGCCGAACCCACGCTGAACACCCCGGCCGCCCAGTACGCCATGGACACCTACCTGTCCTACAAGCAGGTCTCCCACCCCGAGGCCGCGGCCTGGGGCTCTCCCCAGATGATCCCCCGGCTCGTGGGCGGAAAGATATTCTCGTGCCAGTACTGGGACGGAATCATCGGGAAAATCGAGGCCGGAAAGTTCCCGACGACGGGCAAGATGCTCTACGACATGCCGGTGGGCTCCCGGTTCTCGGGCAAGCTCATTCACCGCGCCTTCTCCGCGCCGGTGATGGGCATCATCGTGAACAAGCTCAGCCCGCGGAAAAAGCAGGCCGCCATGTGGGCCCTTTACATGTCCACGGCGAAGAACAGCACCGAGGTCGTCGGGCACCCGACGATGACCTTCCACGATCCCTGGCATCCGGCCCACTTCGAAAAAGGCAACAAAACGGCCAAGGTTTACACCGCCGCGGGGATGAAAGCCGTCAACCGGTCTCTCCTGATCACCTGCCCGCCGCCGTATGTGACCGGCTACCCGGAGTTCAAGGAAGCCATTGACCAGAATCTTTCGGAAGCCTATGCCGGCCGGAAGACAGGCAAGCAAGCCATGAAGGATACGCAGGAAAAGTGGGCGAAGATCGTCCGCAAGGTCGGCAAGCGGAGGCTCAAGAAAGAGATTCCCTTCTACAAGGCGATGATGCCTTCGATGGACATCCCGCCCGCATAAGGCGGAAAGGGGCGTTCGGCCCCTCATTCGAGCGTTTCACCTGCCGGGGCGGGTCAAGCTGGCCCGCCCCGGCATGAAATAACGCGGAACACTATCTTTCAGAGTTCGCTTTCCAATGCAGGAGCGCGGGAGGTCCACCTTGGCCACCGAAGCGGCGATTAAAATCGGGGAGCAGGCGACCTCCCGGACACACGGGATCAAGATGTTCAAATGGTCCCTGCTTTCCCCGTTGATTGTCCTGGCATTGTTCCTGATGCCCATTTTCTTGCTGCAGATCTATTTTTCGCTCCACTCCTGGACGATTTACCTCTCCACTTGGTGGGCTGCTGAATACGTCGGTCTCGAGATGTTCCAGGACGTTTTGACGGACAAACGCTTCTACTGGGCCCTCGCGCGTTCGTTCCTTTTCGCGGGAGTCTCGACGGTGGGCTGCTTCGTCTTCGGCTTCGCTCTGGCCCTCCTGATGTACCGGCCGTTCAGGGGACAGGCGTTTTTCTATATTCTCTTTCTTCTCCCCATGCTCACGGTGCCGATCGTACTCACCTACGCGGCCGACATGCTCTTGTACCGTCAGGGCCCGATCAACGGGATTCTGAGCTTCATAACGGGGCTGGACATGAGATTTACATGGCTCGCGAATCCGAACTACGCCATATACACGATCATATTGCTCGAAATCTGGAACTGGACCCCCTTCGCCTTCATCATCATGCTGGCGGGGCTCTCCTCCCTTCCCTATGAGCCCGTGGAAGCCGCCAGGATCCTCGGCGCGAACCGCTTTCAAATCTTCTGGGAGATACAGGTCCCGCTTCTGCGGCCGGTGATATTTCTGGCGCTTATTCTGAGGTTCCTCGAAGCGATGGCGGAGTTCCCGAAAACCTGGGGCCTCCTTCAGGGCGGCCCGGGGTCGGCCACGGAGACGATACCCATCTATCTATACATCGTGACCTGGCAGGCCTTCGATGTGTCCAAGGGCGCGGCGATGTCCTACATCATCATGGTGATCATGATCGTGATAATCCTCGCCGCGATACGAATCCTTCGCCGGGAGAAAAGCGCGCTCGACGCCCTTTATCAGGCGCCGGCGCCGGGAGAAGGAGAATGAAACGAATTCTGAAAAAATGGCGGTTCCCGGCGTTTCGCTATACCGCTCTGATTGCCTGGGCGCTGATCGCCACGTTTCCCATCTTCTGGATCGTCTCGACCTCGTTCAAGCCCGACCACGAGTGGTTCGCCTGGCCGCCGGTCTATTGGTCCGAAAACGCCACCATGAACAACTACAACATGGTTTGGGGCAACCCCACGACGGAAAAAGAGCTCACCCAGAGCTACACGTCGGGCAAAGCGGTGAAGCTCGAGTCCGTCCCCCTGAACAAGGCCTGGGTGGCCTTGCGGACCAGCCTGATGACATCCCTGATCGCCACCGCCTTCTCGGTCGCCTTCGGCACCCTTCTAGCGTACGGGGTGTCCCGGTACCGGATATTGTCGGACGTGCGGATGTTCCAGCTTCTGGTCCTGAGAATGATACCGCCCATCGTCGTCGCGGCCCCCCTCACATTGTACTACTCGACGATCCATCTCATGGACAGTATCACCGGCCTTGTCATCGTCTACTTCATCACGACGCTGCCCTACGCCGTCTGGATGACGAAAAGTTTTATCGACGAGGTTCCCCTCGAGATGGAGCAGGCGGCCGAGATACTGGGAGCGAGCCGCTGGCAGACGATCTGGGAGGTCGTTCTGCCCCTCGTCCGCTCCGGCATCGTGGCGACCTTTCTCTTTATTCTCATTTTGACCTGGAGCGAGTACCTGCTCTCCTTCATTCTCTCGAAGGTGGACGTGGTGACGCTGCCGGTCCAGCTCAGCAAATACGAGGGATCGACCGAGGGCCGCGTCTACGGCCATCAGGCGGCGCTGGCGGTGGGAATCACGCTCCCGCTGATGATCATCGGAATATTCATTCGCAAACACCTGGTCCGGGGATTCAGTTTCGGAATGGTGAAGAGGTAATCGACCGTGGCTCATATCGAACTCAAGGGACTCAGAAAAGTTTTCGGCAAGAACATCGAGGCGGTGAAGAACATCGACCTCTCGATCGAGGACGGCGAGTTTCTCGTCCTCGTCGGCCCATCGGGCTGCGGGAAGACGACGACCCTCCGCATGATCGCGGGCTTCGAGGAGCCCACCGCGGGCGAGATCGTCATCGACGGCAACGTGGTCAACGACATGGAGCCGAGCCAGCGCAACCTCGGCATGGTTTTTCAGAACCACGCCCTGTTCCCGCATAAAACCATTTTCCAGAACATCGAGTTCGGCCCGCGCATGAAAAAAATCGACCCCGGAACGCGGAAACGGCGCGTCGCCGAAGTGGCCGCGATGGTCCGGATCACGGACCTCCTCGACAAGCTGCCAGGCCAGTGCTCGGGCGGCGAGGCCCAGCGCGTCGCCCTCGCCAGGACGCTTATCACCGACCCTTCAATCTTCCTGCTCGACGAGCCCCTCTCGAGCCTGGACGCCAAGCTGCGCCGCGAGATGCGGGCCGAGATCGACCGCCTCCACCAGGAACTGAAAAAATCGTTCGTTTACGTGACCCACGATCAGGAAGAGGCGATGACCCTCGCCGACCGGATCGTCGTCATGCGGGGCGGCCTCATCGAGCAGGTGGGAAGCCCCTTGGAGATATACGGCGACCCGGTGAGTTATTTCGTCGCGGATTTCTTCGGCAGCCCGTCGATGAATCTCATCGCGGGGAACGTTCAAAAAGCCGGCGGCGCCCCCTCTTTCGAGGGCGCGGGAGTATCCGTAAATCTCTCGAACGGGTTCTCGGGGATCGCGGAGGGGGCCTACACCCTGGGGGTGCGGCCAGAGCATCTCGAGGTATCGCCTATCGGCTCCGGGGGAGACTCCGTCGCTCTTCAGTGCAATATCGGCCTGGTGGAGCCCCTCGGGAAAGACACCCTGCTCTATTTCGACCACGGCGCCGAGCGCCCCGCCATCGCCGTCGTCGATGGGTCGGAGGGCGGCCACAAGGCCGGAAACCGTGTGGGGCTCACGATTCCCTCCGGCGCCCTCTACCTCTTCGGCCCGGACGGACGGCGCGTGCGCTCCGCCTAGAGGCATCGCCTCCTAGAGGATAAAAACACCAACAAAAAATATTCGCCGGAAAAAAAGCGGGCCCCAGGGTGGGGCCCGCTTTTTTTGCCTAAAGAGGCGTCAGACCGTGCAGCGAAGAATGTGGAGCCCGTGGTTTTTGTCGGTGACGTACATGTATCCGCGGCGATCCACCAGGACATCCTCGCTCTGGGTCACCAGCGTTTTCGGCAGCATGCCCAGCCGCTCGGTCGGGTCGGCGGGGATGTAGTGGGCGATCTCGGTGGGCCGCACAGGGTCGGCCAGATCGTATATCCGCAGCCCCGCGTTGAAGTAGGTGAGGTAGATGCGGTCCTCGCGCTGCTCGAGGCAATCGAGCCCCTGGGCATGGTGCTGGTTGTGGGGGCCGAAGCGCCCGCCGCGCTCGCAGAAGTTTTTATGGGTGTATCCCTCCGGCGGATCGGGAACCGGAAACAGGCTCATCACGCGGGGATTTTTCTCATCCTTGATGTCGATCACCGCGGTGTAGTTGAGCGGCTCGTCGCAGTTTTCCCTCAGGGCCTCGCTGTTCGCGATGGCGATGTTCCGGCTCAGGTAGGGATAGACGGTGTGGACCGCGAGGTTGCTCCCCANCGGGGGATGGACGTTGAGGCGGCTGACCATCTNGGGCGAGGAGAGGTCCTCGATGTCGAGGATGATCATCCCCGCCCCGGCGTAGGGGAGATAGACCCGGCCCGCCTCGGCGTGGGCGGGGCCGTGCTGGAAGGCCATCGACCGCTCGCCGCTCATGTCGCTCTCCCCGCCCGCCTCCTGCTCGGGGAGCGCCCAGCGGCCCGCCTCCACGGGGTTGGCGGGGTCTTTGAGATCCAAAACCCGGTAAATGCGGCCCTTGTAGCCGGGCGCGGCGGCCGAGAGATGCGCGTAGCGGCCCCCGTTATAAAAATTCCGGTGGGTGCCGTCGGCGCCCGTCTCCCAGTGGGCGATTCGCCGGGGAGAGGCGGGGTCGGCCNCCACATCCCAGATATA
Source organism: Nitrospinota bacterium (assembly GCA_002685755.1). GTDB lineage: Bacteria > UBA8248 > UBA8248 > UBA8248 > UBA8248 > UBA8248. The sequence goes on along the minus strand of NYYB01000014.1, from coordinate 4,989 downwards.
GACGCCCTCGCCCTCGGGCGGATCGTCGGACCTGGGTCCCCAGCCGGGGGGGATTTTTTCCATCGAGGTGATCAAAAGGCCATCGGCCACCTGCACCTGGAGGGTCCAGGTGTTGCCGGGCCCCTCGATCCAGGCCTTATGCTCCGGGGCCTCGGGGTCGGTCACGTCGAGGACGGTCCAGCCGCTCTGCCAGAAGGTGGAAAGATAAAGATAAAAGCGCCCGCCGGCCTCCTGCAGGGCTATCTTGAAGGCCGGGCGGTTCTCCAGGTCGTGGTAGCCCACGAGTTCGATGTTTTCCGCCGAGATCGCGGCGGGCGCGTTCGATACCGTCATCTCATCTCCATCCTTTTTATTAGATTAGGGAAAGAGTTCTCCTGTCTCAGGCTCGGCCTGTCCCAGGCTCGGCCTGTCTCAGGAAACGGCAGAGCCCTCGGGCTCCTCGTCCACCGGGTCGTCGAGATTGACCCGCTTTTTCTGGGTGGGGGCGTAGCCGCCCGTCTTCATCCTGGAGGCCGCCTCGAGACTTTCCCCGAGCGACTCGGGAACCCCGGCCGGATACACCTCATCCGGGCAGCGGCTGTCGGTCATGTAGGTGCACGGGCGGCACCTGACGCAGCGGACGATCTCCTCCCCCCGGTCCGCCATGGCCTTCGAGGCGTAGTCCGGGTCGGCGAGCATCGCCCGCCCGACGGCCACGATGTCGGCTCCGATATCCATATAGGCCTCGATCCGCCCCGGGTCGAAGCTGGCGCCGTTGGCGATGAGGGCGAGCCCCGTTTTTTTCCCGAGCCGCTCGAAGGCCGGGTTGTAGAATTCCGGCTCGACGGGCACCCCGTTTCGCGCGTTGCGCGAACAGTGGATGAGGTCAATATCGGCCTCCTCGAGCCCGGCCGCGAGAGCGAGCGTGTCCTCGACGGTGAAGCCGCCCTCCCAGGGCTCGAGCAGACAAGTCCGGTAGCTGATGACCATCTCATCGCCCGCGCCCTCGCGCACGGCGCGGGCCACCTCGAGCGGAAAGCGCATCCGGTTCTCGAGGCTGCCGCCCCACTCGTCCGTCCTCCGGTTCGAGACGGGCGAGAAAAACTGCTGGATCAGATACCAGGTCCCTCCGTGAATCTCGAGCATCTTTATCCCCGCCTCGCTGACTCGGCGCGCCGCCTCCCCGAAGGCGCGGACGGTCTCCTTCACCTCGCGGGTCGATAGCTCGCGGGGCATCTCGTCGCTCACGGGGTGTTTGATCGGCGAGGGCGCGGCGATGGGCATCCCCGTCACCGCGCTCAGGGCGGTGCGCCCGGCGTGGAATATCTGGGCCGCAAGGTGCGTCCCGGCGGCCTCCACCTCCCCGGCCAACCGCTTCAGGCCGGGAATCAGCGCGTCGTCATGGGAGCCCAGCTGGCAGGGAAACCCCTTGCCCTCCCGGTTGACGTAGGTGGCCTCGGTAAAACAGATCGCCGCCCCGCCCCTAGCCCGGGCGGTGTAGTGGGCGCGGCTCCACTCCGACGCGGCTCCGTCGTCCTCGGCGCGGGACGAAGTCATCGCCGACATCGCGATGCGGTGCTTGATCCGAAGGCCCCTGATCTCGATTGGCTCTTTGAATTTCACGCGCCGCCCCCCCTCGATTCACACAAGGGTTCATCTTCCGGCGAGGCGCTCTTTCACTTCGTCCGCGTCCGCCGCCCTGTTGTAGTCCCCTTCCATGTGGCCGTCCCCGACCGGGCTCTTGACGTGAAAAAAGACCGCCGGCCCTTCGAGGACATGGATGCCGTGCCGCGTGTTCCGGGGGATGTGCACCAGATCGCCCTTCCCGACGACGCGCACCTCCTCGCCGAGGATCATGTTGAATTTTCCTTCGAGCATGAGAATGAACTGCTCTTCGTTGGGATGAAAATGGGNCGGGGGTCCGCCGTCCACCTGATAGGTGACCATCGCCGCCTTCATCAACTCGCCGGCCGTCGTCTGCACCGCTCCGTCGCCCAGCGCCGTGGCTATCGTCTCCATCTCCGAAATCTTGTAAAAAGGCATCGCTTCGCCTCCCTTGGATTGGTTCGCATAAAGAATAAAAAATCCTGCTGTGGCTCGCCGCTTCGTGGAGATTCGCCGCTCCACAGGGCACGCCCCCCGCAGGGGTCGCCGCTAGTCCGCCCGGCGGTGAAGGGGGTTCATCTTCTTCGCCCGACCGCANGTGAACACCGTGACGCCCATGGGATACTCATAGGGCCCGTGTGCGTTCCCGGCCCCGCCTCCGTATATGTAATCGCCCGCCTTGATGACCTTTCCGTCCACGTGCATCTCGCCCTCGAGGACATAGATGCAGTGATAATGGTCGTGCTCGTGGCGCGGCTCGACATAGCCNGGAGGAAAACGGACAAACNGCTCCGTCCGCTCCGAGACCTCGTCGTAGCCCTCGCGAATCCGCTTGATCTCCACCCCCTCGGGGAGCCCCAGGATCGTCGAGCCGTCCTCCCATTCTATCTCGTCCGTATTCACCGCGAAAAAACCGCCGATATATTCCACGGCCTGTCTCCTTCAAGGATAAATCGGGAAAATTCGTCTAATACCCCTTGGTGAGGTCCGAGCCCTTCTCGCCCCGCGGGTTGCGGTGAATCTGGTTCATCTTCACGGCGCGGCTGCACGAGAACACCGTACAGCCGACGGGGTAGTGAAACGGGCCGTGCTGCTCGCCGGGGCCCCCGAAGACGAAATCGCCGGGCTTGAGTATTTTCCCGTGCACATGCATCTCGCCCTCGATCACGAGGGTGCTGTGAAGGTGATCGTGGATGTGAAGCGGCTCGGTGTAGCCGAGGGGGAATTTCACGAACTTGTCCACCCGCTCCGAGACATCGTCGTAGCCCTCGGCGACGATTTTCACCTCGACCCCGGGCGGCAGGCCGATGATGTTCTCGCCGTCCTCCCACTCAAGCTCGCCGGTGTGCACCGTCAAGAACTTTTCGGCTGGGTTCATGCAGCAACCTCCCTCAAAAAAACCGGCCTGGAAATAACCGGATTCAGATCAACGGCATGGCGCGGGCGCGAAGGGAGTTCATCATCACGCCCGAGTGCATGAAACTCGTCATATCACGGACAAACCGCTCCATCGGCGCCTCGGTCATGTAGCCCGCTCCGCCCCATACCTCCATCGAGCGGCGGGCGATTCGCTCGCAGGCTTCCGAGACAAAAACCCGCGTCAGGTAACTTTCACGAAGATCGGGCACCTCCCCGTTGAAACCGTCCTGATCGGCCGCCCAGGCCGCCGCCTGAAGGGCGCGCCGCGCGGCGGTCATCTCCATCAGGTTTTCCGCGAGCATGAAGCCGACCGTCTGGTGCTCGATGATGGGCTTTCCGCCCTGCACTCTTTCACGGGCGTGACCTGTTGCGTGCTCCGTCGCGCGCCGCGCGCACCCCAGGGCCGCCGAGGCCGGCAGCGCGAAAAACGACGGGACGGCCCTCGCCCATGCGCCGGACTCGCAGGGTATTTCGCTGCTGTCAGACACCCGCAGATCCTCGAACGCGAGAGCCACGTCCTGGCATGATCGCATCCCCATCGGGTCGTGGTGGCGCGAGACCCGGGGGCCGCCGCCCTCGGCGGCATCCACCAGAAAGGCCCGCCGCCCTTCCTCCCCAACGGAATCATCAGAATCACCGGAATCAACGGAGACCAGAATCCACCGCGCCGCCGCGCCGTTCATCACATGAGAGGCGAAACCGCTCAGCGCCCATCCATCCCCCTCGCTGGCGGCGCCCGCCGGAATATCTTCGTCCGCCTCCTCGGCATCGGGGGCATAGGGCATCCAGTTTTCGGCCGGGGGATTGGCGGAAAGCTCGGTCCGCGTCAGATGGGCGGCGTGGTCGGCGGCGAAGCGCGATGAAAAATCGGCGAATTGCGCCTCCCCGCAGATGCCGCCGAGGGCGCGGGAGACGCACCAATCCTGAGCGAAGGTCGAGGCGACGCCCAGGTCGCCCCAGCCGAACTCCTCTCCGACGAAACAGAGGGTGAGAAGGTCCGCGCCGCCGCCGCCACGCTCCTCGGGCAGAGCCAGGGTGCGGAGCCCGAGCCGGCTTCCCTTCTCTAAAAGCGCGGCCGGGAATCGAACAGCCGGGTCCTTCTGGCGATCGATATCTTCCACAGCGGGCAGGATTTCCTGCCGCGCGAAGTCGTTCGCCATCCGCTGGAGCGCCAGGTGCGTCTCCTCGGGAGCAAAATCCATGCGCTTGGCCTCAATCGAAACGAAATCAAACGGGGTCGCCCTAGTCGATCAGCCCCACGCTCCGGAGATCGCCCTCGAGCTCTTTTTTCTCGTCCACCGTCAGGGGAATCATCGGCGCCCGGGTGGGACCCCCGGCCATGCCCATGAGGTCCATCCAGTCCTTCAGCGCCGCGATCGGGAAAGCGCCCTTCGACCACGGTCCCCAGAGCCATTTCTCGGCGGTGCGACGGACCGGGTTCATCGACTCACGGGCGGTCCAGGCCTCCTCGAGATTTCCCTCGTCGATGAGGTCGGTGTATTTCTGCATGCCCAGGTTACCGGTTCGCTGAAGGAGGAACGGGTCGGGGCCGCTCATGAAGGTCTGCTGCTTGTGATAGGCGCGGTTGTAGAACCACTGGGTCTCCATCGGGTCGCTCACGACGACCTCATCGCCCACCGCCTCGCGCACTTCGTCGCAGTGATACTTCGGCTGGGCGTTCTTGATGCAGCAGATGTTCTCGTTGTCGCCGACGAGCTCGCGGACCAGCTGGGGCGAGAGGGAGTAGCCTGTCGCCCCCGTGTTGAAGAGGGAGACGCCCAGCTCCACGTTGTCGCAGACATATTTAAAGAAGGCCCGCACCCGCTCGGGGATGCCCTGGGCCCCGAGGTAGGGGTTGGCCAGAATCGCGTAGGTGGCGCCCGCCTCGGCGGCGGCGTTAGTGAGCTCGACGGCCTCCTTGGCCGAGGTGTGGCCCGTGTGGGCGATGATGGGCACGTCGCCCGCCTCGTCGCAGGCGATCTCCTG
>NYYB01000150.1 GCA_002685755.1 Nitrospinota bacterium | reverse complement strand
TCTGCCGGTCCGGCCGATGAACCCGCTTCGGCATAGGGGTCCCTACCGTGAACATCAAGTCCACGTGAACCACCCAGTCGGCCTCGCAAGTGACAATTTCGCCGGGGCGCACCTCATCGAGACCGGCGTGCGCCGCAAGAATTTTCTCCACCATCGTCATGCCCATATCTCAACACCCTCGTTCCATTTCAAGTGAAATTCGATAGACCCTGTGGGTAATGAATTATTAATTCGCCACCCACAGATCTGTACGATGTCCATAGCGGAGATTTTGCCGTGCTTGGACCTCGTCAGGCGACCTCTTCAAGCCATACATTCTAGGTGGGATCTACTTTTTTCGGATCGCGAGTTAACAGGGAAATATATTGAACTATCAGGGAATTCGATTGTGACCGACCCTTAAATATCACGATTAGTAAATCGCTACTCGTACCCCATATAATATAATCAATACTGACACGGAAGGTGCTTCGATGCAGAGTTGGGCTATTAGCGAAAAAATTCACTGTGACGTTCTCGTCATCGGCAGTGGCGCGGCCGGGTTGCGGGCCGCCATCGAAGCCACCCGCCAAGGCAGAAATGTTCTCATCGCCTGTAAATCCAATGGCGGGCGCGGCACCTCCACCCACATTGCCAATGGCGGCTTCCGCGTCGCGCACGAAGACTTCACCCGCGAGGAGCACTTTGAACTGGTCATGAAAGGCGGCCGCTTCATCAACGATCGCCGAAAGGTCCGAATTCTAGCCAATGAAGCCCCCGCCGCTTACGAGGAGATGAAGCGGCTCGGCGTCACATTTCGCCGCGAGGGCGCCATGCCCGCCTTCCCGGGGGGAAAAGCCATTATCCATGCCCTCGAAAAAGAGGCCTCACACCTCGGAGTAAAAACCCTCAAATCCACCGCCATCGTCGAACTACTCCGCGACGGAGACCGGGTGTGCGGCGCCATCGCATACGACGCCGGCGCGGGTGCCTTTAAGGCCCTGCTCGCTCCCGCCACCATCCTCGCCACGGGCGGTGCGGGTGCGCTTTACAGCTTCTGCGATAACCCGCCCCACGCCACCGGAGACGGCTATTATCTCGGCCTTGCCGCAGGGGCAAGGCTTACCGGCATGGAGTTCGTCCAATTTTACCCCCTCGGAGCCTACCAGCCCGAACGAACCGCGCTTCTCTTCCCTCCCGTTCTCGGCAACCTCGGGGTCATTCGCAACGCGGACGGTGAAGATATTTACCAAAAACACGGCATCACCGCATGGCCTGCCGCCTCCCTCGCAAGGGACGTCACCTCACGCGCACTTTACAGCGAAATCGATTGCGGAGCCGGGGTGGGCGGCGCGCTTCTTCTCGACCTGCGCGAAATGACCGAGGAAGATTGGGCCTCCTCGCCCGGTGTCCAGGAAAAGCGCCCTTATTTCCGGCGCCGTTTTAATTGTGACGAAGAGCCACTTCGGATTATCCCGGTCTCCCACTACACCATGGGCGGCATAGTGATTGACGATTGGGGAGGAACTGGTGTCGAGGGTTTGTTCGCAGCGGGAGAGGCAACCGGCGGCACTCACGGCGCGAACCGCATCGGTGGTAACGCCATCCCCGAGGCCCTCATCTTCGGCGCGCGGGCCGGACAAACTGCATCTCAGCTCTCGGAGAGTTCGGGTGGAGGCACATTTCCTTCGGAAAGTGTTATTTCCGATGCGATGGATAGGTGGCGGGAGACATTTTTCGAAAAGGGCGGGGAAAGTGTGGAAGACATACTCGATGGGGTGCGCAGTGAAGTATGGGAAAATGTGGGGATCATACGGGAGGGCGATAGGCTCCGCAGCGCCCTTGAATCTTTCGATGCGCTGGAGCGGGATAGATTGCCTCGCCTCCTTACGTCCACACCGAGGGAGATTATCGCCGCTCTCGAGGCACGCTCGCTCCTCCTTATCGCGCAAATGGCCGCCAGCTCCGCCCTCTTACGCGAGGAAAGCCGCGGGGCCCACTATCGCTCGGATTTTCCCGAAGAGGCGGAGGATGGAATGTTTAACACCTTGGTCCGGTTCGACGGCGGAAAGTTCGATTTCGAGAAGATCGAAGTTCTGGCTACCGGAGGGGCTGAAAATGGATAATCATGCCCTGTACTCCGCAAAAACTTCATTTCCAATCAGGCCGCGAGAGAAACGAACACATAATCATGATGGAGTCCATTCAAAACAGGTATGGAAACGGGCGCTAGCGTATGGCCGAAACCCGGCTGCAGAGGCGTAAATAAAAGGCCTCGCCCCCCGCCCCGGCGGCGAGGCAGATCGCGCCCAGGGCCCCGTATCCGCCCCAGGCGATCGCCAGACCACCCAAAGAGGCGCCGAGAACGAACCCCACCTGGTTGCTCGTGGCGAAGACGCCGATGATAGTCCCCCGGTCCTGGGGGGCGAAATTCGAGAGCGTGTCCACGAGCGTCGAGCGGCTCATCCCGGTCAGGAAGGAGAACAAGAACCCGGCGGCCATGGCCGCGGGGAGCGCCGGTTCGGCCGCGAATTTCCAGGCCAGCGCTGCCCCCTCGATGAGAAGCACGGCCACGAGGCCGGCGTAGCGCCAGGAGCGCCCCATCAAAAATCCCCCGGCCAGGCTGCCGAATAAATTTCCGGCCGTTATCGCTGTCAGTATCCAAGCGAGGACGGCCATGGAAACCCCGTAGCGGCGAATCATGAACGCGGAGACATAGGTGATGAACACGGCGATCATCAGGCGCTCGAGCATGTTGGCCCCGATCCCGTACCAGGGGCCCGCCGAGCGCATCCAGGCAAAGCTGCTCAGGTAGCTCTTGGGCGATTCCCTTTTCTTGCCCAGAGGAAATACGGCGATCATCAAGAGAAACGTCCCGGCGGCGAAGATGGCCGCCAGGAGAAAGGTAGACCGCCAGCCGTAGCGTCCGGTGAGGAGCGCCACCAGCGGAAGCGCGACGAGCCAGCTCGTCGAATAACCCGTCGAGCCGATGGCGACGGCGTAGCCCCTGCGGCGGCCGGTGAACTGGTCGGTCAGGGCGGCCAGGCAGGAGGGGGGAACGAAACCGCCGCAGGCCCCGGTCAGGACCCGACAGGCGGACAGAGTCAGGTAATCCGGCGCGGCGGCCGCTCCCGAAACCGAAAGCCTGGCAAGGTCGATGAGAAGGATCCGCTTGCGCCCGCAGCGGTCCGAGATCGTCCCGATGAGGGAGGCGGACACCCCCCAGGGGAGAAACGCCAGGGTAGCGAGCTGGCCCAGGGCGGGGACCGACATCCCGAACTCGCTCCCCAGGGGAACGAGCATGGGGCCGATCATGGCGCTCATCGAAAAGGCGGTGCAAATCCCCAAAAAGCTCGCCGCGAGCGGCACCCAGGCCTCGAGCAGGGTCTGCTCGGCCGGGGAGGATTTGCTAAAATCTGAAGACACGCGGCCTCCCGGAACATCCACCTCCCCCCGAGGGGGAAACAAGGGGGAGGCGAACCGCCCCACCACATAAAAAAATCCCGCCTGTGCATGGCGAATTAATAATTCGCCATGCACAGGGAAATTGACCCTCGATTAGTTCTCATCCCCCGCAATATTAGTATATCGCTACCCACACCTGTTTCAGACACCAATTCCTGCTTGAATAAAATTCGCCACACACAGGACAAGATCTATCCTCTAATTGACTCTCTTCTCATAGCCTGCCCATTCTCGCTCACGAAGCTTGAACTTTTGGATCTTTCCGGTTGAAGTTTTGGGAAGCGGCCCGAATTCGACATACTTCGGCGCCTTGAAGCGTGCAAGACGCGATTTGACGTGGTCGATCACCTCCTCCTCGGTGGTTTCCATCCCTTCTTTTTTGACAACGAAGGCCTTGGGAACTTCTCCCCATTTTTCATCCGGCACAGCCACGACAGCCACTTCCAGAATGGCCGGATGGGAAACAATTGCCTTTTCCACCTCGATGGTCGAAATGTTCTCACCTCCCGAAATGATGACATCCTTAGCTCTGTCCTGAAGGTCGATGTAGCCGTCCTCATGCGCTACAGCGATATCTCCACTGTGAAACCATCCGCCTTTAAACACCTCTTGGGTAGCTTCAGGATTGTTGTAGTAGCCTGCCATTACGTTGTTACCACGCATCATGACTTCACCCTGGGTCTGGCCGTCCCAAGGGAGCCGCTTCATCTCCCTGTCCATCACGTCGCACTCACCCGTCATCACATAGGGCACACCCTGACGCGATTTCAGCCGAGCTCGTTCATCGGCGGGGAGATCATCCCATTCAGGATGCCAGGCACAGACGGTGTGCGGACCGTAGGTTTCAGTCAGACCGTAGGCATGGATGATCCGCGCTCCAAGTTTGCCTTCCATCTCATTGATGATGGTGGGGGAAGGTGGCGCTCCTGCGGTCATGATGGTGACTGGTTGCGGAAATGGTCCTTCCTGTGCCTCCGGGTCGTTCGAGAGAGCTATGAGCACCGTGGGTGCCGCACAAAAGTGAGAAATTTTTTCCTCTCGAACAATGCGAAAGACTTCGGAGGGTTGAATCGACCGCAAATAGACATGACGACCCCCTACAGCCGTGACCCCCCAGGTGTAGCACCAACCGTTGCAGTGAAACATGGGCAAGGTCCAGAGGTAGTTCATGTAGACGGAACCGCCCATCTCGATCATTTCGCCAAGCGCATTAAGATAGCCACCTCGATGGGTGTACATCACTCCTTTCGGCCGTCCAGTGGTACCGCTTGTGTAGTTGATTGAAAGGGGAGTCATCTCGTCGTCGATTTTCCAAGGGAGGTTCTNATGATCGGNATTTGCGATGAACGCCTCATACTCTGGCCCGTCGAAAACAGCATCGGAAGGTCCAAATCCCGCGATCTCATCCACCACATTTANAAAAGTCCGGACGCCCGGGAACTTTCCCTCCTGTCCAACAAGGGACTTGGCCAACTCGCAGTCAGCAACCAGGATGTCCGCTCCCGANTGGCTGCAAATGTAAGCAATCTCGTCGGGTGCCAGTCGGACATTTATCGCCACCAGAATCGCTCCCAGCAACGGCAAGGCAAAATGTGCCTCGAGCATGGCNGGNATGTTCGGGACGAGATAAGCGACTCGGTCCCCTTTTTTGACACCTNCGGCTTTAAGAGCTGCGGCACAGCGTTGAATTCGGTCGGAGAATTCTCCGTAAGTGTAGCGGCGAGAACCATAGACGACAGCTTCTTTTTCCTTATAGACCCAGCGGTTTCTCTCCATGAAGTTCAGTGGAGAGAGANAGGCAAAATTAGCGGACAGCTCGGACATGGATTGATCTCCTTAAGAAAATCCNCAATCAACTAAATCCTGAGCCGAAATTATTAGGGATTNGGATTCTACGTTTTGCATTCAGCGTTTGGAATAAGCCAATTCTAGCAAATNNNCTCTACATNGCGAATTGATANTCTTGGCTTNAATNTAGGCTTTTCGTGTTCATGGCGGAGATTTTGCCGCTCAGGTCTCATCAAGCGACCTTCCTAAGTTATTAAATCTAGGTGAGATCCACTTTTTGCGGAGCACAGGATTTGAGAAATTATGCGTGAAATNCACATTTTCAGGGCTTTATTCCAGGTGCCAGTGACCGTTTGATTTGTAATTCGCCATGCATAAGGCTTGGAACTCATTCGAGTTTTTTGCCATGACGTGTTCTGTTGAACCAAATATCCGATTGATTTATCCTTTTTATTGCTGGCAATTTGGACGCTTTCCTGAGATACTTGAGCATGCTTAGCCGGAATTCATCCTCTATCTCTTTCCTGGCGGGGGGGGACGTCGCCCTCAACCGACCTCGATCCCGGCACGCCTTCGGCCACTTGAACACTCTCTTCCAAGACGCGGACGTGGCCTTCGCCAACCTAGAGCTTCCTCTCTCTCTGAACGGTCAACCGGCTATCGGCAAGAATATCATACGCGGGAAGCCCAAAATGGTTGAAGCACTCACCGAGGCCCGATTCGACGTCCTTTCTTTCGCCAACAACCANGCCCTCGACTACGGTGAGGAGGCTTTTTTCGAAACCCTCGACTCGCTAAAAGAAAGAGGCATTCCGGTAGTTGGCGCAGGTGAACATTTGGCCGGCGCTCGAAAAGCCGTCATCTTGGAGCGNAACGGANTNCGTATCGGAGTGTTGGCCTATTGCTCGGTCCTCCCCCGGGGATTCTCTGCAGGGCTCAGGACCCTGCCCCCCGACGCCAACCCCTTACAGGCCTACAAATCCGCGGGCGTCAACCCCCTGCGGGCCTCGACAGCCTACCGCCCGCCCGAGGGAACAGAAGAATACCCCGGCAGAATTCCNGAAGTTCTCACCTGGGCGCATTCGGGCGACCTGAAGCGAATGCGGAGCGATATCCGGAAGTTGCGCGCCAAAGTGGACGCGCTCATCGTCAACCANCACTGGGGCACGAGTATGGTCCACGAGGTTCGCGCGTTCCAGCGCGAAATCTCCCATGCCGCCGTCGACGCGGGCGCCGATGTAGTCCTCGGGGGGCATCCCCACGTCCTCCAGGGGGTGGAGTTCTACAAGGAAAAACCGATTGTCTATAGCATGGGAAATCTTATCTTTGACTTCGATGTACCCTTTTTCACGGTCGCTTCGAAACAAAATATCCTTTTCGGCTGCACCCTCACCAAGGGGGGAATTCGAAATGNGTATCTCCTGCCNTGCTGGAGCATCATGAAAAAANCCCCATCCTTGCTTTCCCCTATTCGGGGCCGAGGCCGTGAAATCTTTCATCTCATACAGCATCTCAGCAAGGAATTTGGAACCCAAATGAAAGTCGNTGGACAACAAATTTTNCNGTATCCCGCCTAGGAATGAATTTGATGATTTTCGACACCGAAAAAACGGGCCCAAGCTTTTTCATCGGCCCCAAAGCGCACCCTACAAAACAAAAGCACATATCCAGACTTTCATTCTTGCCGCTTTCTTTGAAGGTTGTTAGCGCCGCGTCCCGCATCCAGACCTAACTTTGGAGGGAGGACGAAAAGGGTCAAAGCACCCTGCCCGATCCGGTATAGCGAAATCGAAATTCTCGCATAGCGGGAGGTGAGACCATCCTCGAAACGAACACTCATCAATTAAGGGGAATCCGACATGCAATACCCGTTTACGGAAGAGCAACTCGCTCTCGCAGAACTTACCCGCGATTTCATGGAGAGGGAGGTGGCCCCTGTCGCCGCCGAACTCGACGCCAAAACCAACCAGGGAGATTGTTATCCGAAGGAGCAAATCAACAAGGCTTCCCACCTGGGTCTGCGCACCCTTGCGGTACCTAAAGAATATGGGGGGGCCGGCACAGATGAATTGACACGGGCGCTCGTGCTCTGGACGGGGGCACAGACCGAGCTGGGTGTCATCAAATGCTTGAGCCAATGCTGGAAAGTAACGAACGCGATCGCCAGGCTAGGCACGGACGATCAAAAAGATCGCTGGCTGAAGATGTTCGTCGAGGATCACGACTGCGTCGTCTCAATCTTGAGCACGGAACCCGAAACCGGATCGGACAACATCTACCGCCAGCCCGATCCGAATCTAGGTTTGAAAACCACGGCCGTCAAGGATGGCGACTGGTACGTCATCAACGGGGCAAAGCGATTCAATTCATTGGTCAGTTATTCCAAAATCATGCTCATGTACGCCCGTACGGACCCAAATGCCCCCCTCAGCGAGGGAGCCACCTGCTTTATTTTGCGCGGGGACCAGGAAGGCATCCGATACGGCCGGATAGAGGACAAAATGGGTTGGCGCCTCTACCCGAACGGAGACAGCTTTTATGAGAACGTTCGCGTTCATAAAGACGACATTCTCGGGGAGGTGAACGGGGCCTATGCCAGCATTGAGGGCATCATCAACCGGGGCAACGCCGAGCTAATCGCTTGCAGTACCGGCCTCTGCCGGGCGTTGTTCAACGTCTGCCATCAGCATGCCAAGGAACGGATCCAGGGTGGGAAACCCATCATCGAACATCCCACGGTGGCCTCCCTGCTGGCCGATATGCTCACCAGCATCGAGGTGGCCGAGCAGTTTATGTGGCGCGTAGCGTGGGGAATCGACAACGACCCGACCTACAACTCCCGCTTCACGGTCTCCAGCAAATTGATCAGCGATCGACTCGGGATGCACATAGTCCCTATAGCGTTGGATATCCTGGGCGGGGTGGGGATCATGAAAGATTTTCCGTCCGAGAAGCTCGTCCGCGACATTATCACCCCATGGCACGGAGCCGGAACGGATTCGCTCGCACTTCTTCGGATCGCCCAAACACTCGACCTGCCGGCTTGAACATTATGGGATAACACGGGGTGTTCTCCCGGAGAAGCTCCCGTGAACAAGGCCGCTTTCTCTTTTAACCTCATGATGAATGCCTTCCCAGGCCGGAATCGGCGCCCCGCCGCGTGTCGCCTACTCCCTCATTCGAGGGTCCAGGAAATCGCGTAGCCAATCGCCCAAGAGGTTTCCGCCCAGAACAGTGATCATGATGGCCAGACCGGGGAAGAAAGAGATCCACCACGCCGTGTTGATATAGGTGCGCCCGTCCCCCACGATGGCCCCCCAAGTCGGGGTCGAAGGCGGTACACCCAGTCCCAGGAAGCTCAATGAGGATTCAATGATTATCATCCGTCCGACATAGAGGGTCGCGATGACAATCGCGGGAGCGATCACATTGGGCAAAATGTGCCGGATAACCAAGTGCACATCTCTCGAACCTTGCGCGATCGCGGCCTGAACAAAATCCGTCTCTTTCAACGAAAGGGTAGCGCCCCGGACCACACGCGCATAGATTACCCACGTGCGCAAGGACATTACGAGGATCACGATTTCCAGGCTAGGTTTCAGCGCCGCCACTACAGCCAGAGCGAGCAGGATGAATGGAAAAGCAAGAGCGATGTCCACGAGCCGCATGCACAGGCTGTCCACCCATCCTCCGCAGTAGCCCGATGTGATCCCTATACTGAGACCGATGAGGCCGGAGATGCCCACGGTGGCGAAGGCAACGATCAGAGAGATGCGGGCGGCATAGATGATCCGGCTGAGGAGATCGCGCCCGAGGTGATCGGTTCCCAGGAGAGCGAGGCGTCCGGACTTCGGAAAATAGGTCATGGGCGGCTTTCGGGATTCGGCGTAATGTTGCTCATAGGGACTGTAGGGGGCCAACCAAGGAGAGAAGATGGCGGATCCGAAGACCAGGACCAGCGCGACCACCCCCAGGAGGGCCGGCTTCCGCCGGAGCAGGCTCCGGACCGCCCGGCGCACGACCGGAACCTCCGGGATCATCTCATCGGCGTACACCGCCTTGAGACCCTCTTCGGCCGATTTTCCAGCGCCTCTCATTCGAAGCGGATCCTCGGGTCCAGCCAGGCGTAGAGCAGGTCCACAACCAGGTTGATGAACACAAAATTGAAAGCCAGGAGGAAAACCGAAGCCTGGACGACCGGAAAGTCGTCGTTTTGCAGCGATTCGACACTCAAAAAGCCAACGCCCGGCCAAGAGAAGACGGTCTCGGTGATCACCGTCCCGCCCAGCAAGAGACCGAGTTCAATCCCGGCAAGCGTCACCACCGGGATAGAGGCGTTCTTGAAGGCGTGGCGTCTCACCACCAGCCGCTCGGCCAGACCTTTAGACCGAGCGGTTTGGATATAGTCTTCCCCCAATACTTCGAGCATGCTTGAACGGATCATTCGCGTGAGGCGAGCGGTGGCGTAGAGGCCCACCGTCAGGGCAGGCAGCATGATGTGCTGGAGGCTATTCCAAAAGAGTTTGCCGTTCAGGGTGAAAATCCCCTCGAGGAGGAAGAAGGAGGTCGCAGCCTCCGGCTCCAAGGCAGGGCTGATGCGCCCCGAGGTGGGCAGGAGGTCGAGGTGAACCGACACAAACACGATGAGGATGAGCCCCAACCAGAAGTTGGGCACGGACTGGCCCACCAGGGCCGTGAGCATGCCGGCGTGGTCCATCGGGGTGCCCCGCCGTGTGGCAGAGATGACCCCAGCCGGGAGGGCGATGGAGAGGGCGACCAGGAACGACATGAGAGCGAGCTCGATGGTCGCAGGCATCCGCTGGAGCACCAAGTCCATGGCGGGCTGTTGCTGCCGGTAGGAAAGGCCGAAATCGAAGCGGACCGCTCCCCTAAGGAAGCGGCCGTACTGAACGATGAGGGGATCGTCGAACCCCATCATTTTGTTGTATTCTACGATGTCTTGCTCGGTGGTGTCCTCGGGGAGGAGGAGGGCCGCCGGATCCCCCGTGAGGTGGAGCACCAGGAATACAACGACCGAGATCCCCCAAAGAACGACCACCATCTGCATGCAACGACGGACGGCATACTTACGCACTTACACCCTCCGGCCGGTTCGAGGAACGAGCCCTTTGCATCGAGGGAGCCCGGACGGACCGGGAACAACACCTTTCCGGGAAACCAAAAGATGGTGTTGAGGGAAGAAGGGGGGTGAAGATTTTCCCCCTCCTCGAGCGCTATTTCTCCGCGTCCATCCCAAAACGCTCTTTCTTCGTTCCTTCGGTACCCGTAATGAGAGAATACCGGTCCGGGGCCCTTTCTGCTACTTCGCCTCCTTGAGAGGATTCACTATTTAAGATCCGCCATCCAGATATCGATCCTGTCGTCGTTCCGAATCTTAAAGTCCACCCTCTTGGTCAGCCCGTAAATGTCGTCGGTCTGCCAGATGATGAGTTTGGCGGCGTCTTTCGCCATCGCCTCTTCGGTGAGGCGGAAGATCTCCTGCCTCCTTTCAAGGGTAGTGGCACTGCCCGCCACCCTGAGGAGCGCATCCATCGCGGGGTTGCAATGGCCGCTCCATTTCCCCTTGCAAGCGTTTTGCGCACCCAGGGCGTTATCCGAATCGCCGCCTCCATTGCCGTAGCCGTAGTAGTAGAGCATCGGCTTCGGGTTCCGCTTCTTTTTTTGCCCCCGGAAGCGGGTAGTGAAGGTGCGCCAGGTGACGAGTTGGAGGTTCACCTTTATCCCCACCTTCCCCAACATGCCCACCAGGGCCTCGGGCACCGCCTTGGCGTAGGGGTAGCGCTGCGAAGAAGCCAGCAGGTCGATCGAAAAACCGTTGGGATAGCCCGCCTCCGCCAGCAGCTTCTTACTCTTCTTCGGGTTGTAGTCGTAAGGCCACTTTGCTTTGGGGTTGTAGCCTTCGGTCGTCTGGTGGGTAGCCTGGTTGAATACCGCGCCCTTTCCCTCGACGACGTCCCTGACGATGGTCTCTCGGTCAATGGCGTGGGCCATCGCCTGACGAACCCTCCGGTCGAGCGTGGGTCCTCCCATGGGGTTGAAACCCAGGTGGAAGATGCGGACGTTGCGCGTAGACTGAATTCCAGATTTGGGGTTATCTTCAATCTGCTTGATGAACTGCGCCGGGATGTTGCGGATGATGTCCACTTCTCCCTTGAGGAGGGCCGCCACCCGGGTGCCCTTCTCCGGAAGGGGCAGGACCCGGATCGTCTTCACCTTAGGGTACTTGGGGTGCCAGTAATTGGGATTTGCCTTGAAGGTCATCCCTATCCCTTTTCGCCAACGCACCAACTTGTAGGGACCGCTGCCGATGGGCTTGATCGCGGCTTTCGACTGGTTGATGCTCGCGTAGTACTTCGGCGGAACAAGATGCCCCCAGTTCGCCAGCCGGTTCAGGTAGCCGAGATCGATGTACTTCAGGTGGATGCGGACCACCCACTTGCTCACCACCTCTACCCGGTCGATAGCCCGGAACGCTCGCTTCTGGACCGTTTTGAAACCCGGGGCGCGATGACGCATCAGACTGAACTTCACGGCTTCGGCGTCGACTTCCTCTCCGTTGGTGAACTTGACACCCTCGCGCATGTGAAACTCGAGCGTCCGGCCACCATTGAGGACCTTGTAGGACTTCGCCGCCCACGGTACGGGCACAGCTTTGCCCCGGGCCCGGTGCATCAGGGTGTCGAAGGAGAACCGCAGGATCGAAGTCAGGATCGCGGAACTGCTGGTGTGCGGGTCCATCGTCACCGGGCTCGTGCCGAAGGTGATGGTAATGGTCCCCTTTTTAATCTTATTCCCCGCGTCGACCGATAAAGGCAGAAAAAGGAAACCCAAGACCAGCGCGAAAATCCAGAACTTTTTCTTCATGATCTTTCCTCCCCTAGAACGCGAAAAAAACCATCGAAAAAAATGATTCCGTCATTCCAGAAAAAATCGAACCGTGCCCAAATTGAAAACATCAAAATCACTCAACATCCAGACACGGCGATATTACCAGCCGCGTGGCTCTTCCTCAAGAACGCCGATGGATTTCAGCGTTCCCTTCACAAGATCTTTCACCTCAGAGTCGAGCGGCAAGACGGGAGATCGCGTCTCCCCGACCGAACGCCCCATGAGCTCCATCGCGTACTTGACGTACGCGCACAATTGATTGTTCGTCCTAACACTCAAAAGTTGCGATACTTTGTACTGAAGAGGCCGGGCACTCCCGAAATCCATGCGCGCACACGCGTCATAGAGGCCGATAGTGAGCTTTGGCGCCACTTCCGCGCATCCGGAGAACGCCCCTGAACCTCCCACCGGCATCGAGGGAAGAAGATATTCAACGCCCGTGAACATCGAGAAATCCGGACTGATCTCGGAGGTCAAGCGGCACACCTCTGTGAAATACTTCATGTCGAAGCTGGCATCTTTGAAGCCAACGAAATTCGGCAGCCGCTCGATGAGTTGGACCAGAGTGCCGTGGCTGATTTCGACCTGGGTCGCATTGATATTATTGTAGCAAATCAACTGAAGGCTCGAATCGCCGCAAATATCGATGAAG
>NYYB01000013.1 GCA_002685755.1 Nitrospinota bacterium | reverse complement strand
CAGCGAGTGAACCGGATATTCACCAAAATTGTCGCGGCCGTTCAGGAACGAGAGTTCGATGAAAAAGGACATTCCGACAACCTCGCCGCCGAGCCGCTCGACGAGGTTGACGCAGGCCTGGGCGGTCCCGCCCGTGGCGAGCAGATCGTCGGCGATGAGGACTTTCATTCCCGGCTGGATGGCGTCCTTGTGTATTTCAAGGGCGTCCTCGCCGTATTCGAGTTCATAGGTCTCCGACTCGGTGTTCCAGGGCAGCTTGCCCGGCTTGCGGATCAGCACAAATCCGGCGCCCAACTTGTAGGCCAGCGGCGAGGCGATGATGAAGCCGCGCGCCTCGGCGCCGACAACCACGTCCACCCCCTCGCCCATGTACCGATCGGCCAGAAGGTCGACCGAAG
Organism: Nitrospinota bacterium; assembly: GCA_002685755.1. Taxonomy (GTDB): domain Bacteria; phylum UBA8248; class UBA8248; order UBA8248; family UBA8248; genus UBA8248. Next base: position 8,592 of record NYYB01000013.1, on the reverse strand, counting down.
TCTGGAACGCCTTGGCGTCCTGCAGCATGGGGGTGATGTCCTTGAAAATAATTCCTTCCTTGGGAAAGTCCGGGACGTCCCGGATATGGCGAATTAATTCTTCCGACTCGCTCATTTTATCCCTCTTTTTTTCAAGTCGATGAAAAGGTTCATGGAAGGTAAGTTAGCGGATTGCGCGGCTTTGTGCGATAGCGAATCTCGAAGTGAAGCCGCGCGCGCCGGGCCTCGCCGGTTTTTCCCAGGCGGGCGATCACGGCCCCGCCCCTCACCCGCTCGCCGGATTTCACCAGGTTGACGGCGTTGTGGGAGTAGACCGAGTGAAATTGCCCCCCCGGGTGGCGAATGATGACGGTCTTCCCCAACCCTCCGGGGCCCCAATCGCTGAAGATAACCCGCCCGGCGGCGGCGGCGCGGACGTTGGCCAGCCTGGGCGCGGCGATGTCGATGCCGTCCGATTTCACCCCCCGCCGGGAGCCGAATCGCCGGACCAACTTCCCCTTGACCGGCCATTTGAATTTGACGGCCCCGCCTCGACCGCCGCTCGGGCCGCCTCCCCGGGGTGATCGCCGGGAACCTTTTCTCGCGCTTTTTGAGGAGGCCGCCCACCGGGGACGCACCCGGGGCGGCGCCGAACGCACCGCTCTCGATACGCGGACCTCGCGGCCCGCATGAGGAATAAAAATCCTCACGCCCGCCTTGAGGCGATCCGGGTTGGCGATGCCGTTCAGGACCGCGATCTGCTCGACATCGACGCCGTAGGCCCTCGAAATCCGCCAGAGGGACTGGCCGGGGCGGACGGTGTGATAGACCCCCCGCCGCGCGGGGCGGTAGGAATCATCCCGCGCCGGATAGAGGCCGCAGCCGCCCAGAAGCGCCAAGCAGAGCGCACCCACCGCCCAGAAGCGTGCGTCCGGAATGCGGAAGAAACTGCGGAGGAAACCGCGGAGGAAGTTACCCATCGGTTGCCATCCTGACGGCTTCCTCGGGGCTCGCGGCGGTGAGAACCCCCTCGGGGCTTTCTCCCCGGCCGAGGGCGATCACCCGCCTGCCGAGCTTGAGGCCCAGGGCGATCTCGGAAAGGGTGCCGTGCGACCCCTCAAGCGCGATCAGAGCGCCCGCCGAGGCGGCGATGATGGCGTTTCGGGCGTGGCCCATTCCGGTGCAAATTTTTATGTCGATGTAGGGGTTCGCGTCCCCGGGTTCGTAGCCGGGCAGGATACCCACCGTGAGACCGCCCGCGGCCTTCGCCCCGCGCCCGGCGGCCTCCATGACGCCCCCCAGCCCGCCGCACACCAGCGCGGCGCCCCGCTCGGCGAGGCAGCGGCCCACCTGCTCGGCGAGGCGCTCGGTTTGGCCGGAGGGTTTGGAGTCGCCGACAACGGCAATAAGGATTTTCACCTGCGGCCTTCCACCGGGCGAAGAAAAGTCACCGAGGGGGGATATCCGGGGATACGCCCGCCTCTGAACCGGCATTCTACGGCTCATGCGGGATGGGTCAAGCGCGGATCCCAAACCCGGCGGCCGCCAGCGGAGTTTCGTTAAAAAGCCTCCTCCACGATCACCCGCTTGTCGTGACCGGCGGGAAGGCCGTGGCTTAATGTGTCGAGCATCCAGTCCGCGATCGCGGGGTACATGTCCGCCGCCACCTCACCCATGGGATGAAACACCCCCTCGTAGAGCCAGAACTCCTTGGGGCAGGTCAGCGTCTCCATGAACACCTCGATGTCCTCGGGCGGGCAGAGCTCGTCCATGTCCCCGGCCACGAGGAGATAGTTGGCCCTGAGTTTTTTCACGATGCCGGGCCAGATGCTGTCGCGCTCCTCGACAAACTCGTCGAACGCCTCGTCGTCCTGAATATTCGACATGTACATGTAGATGCGCCGGAAATTCGGCTGGGCCTGGTTGAAAATAATGTCCGAGGGTCCCACGTTCGCCATCTGGCCGACCACGGCGCTCACCCGGTCGTCGTGGGCGCCGACCTCGACTCCCCAGCGGCTTCCCATGCTCATCCCGAAAAGACCGATCTTCGAGCTGTCGACCTCGCTCCGCTCGCAGAGGAAATCGATCACCCGGCTGGCGGCGCGGGCGTAGTTGTCCTGGTCCACCCAGATCTGGTTCATGTTGCTCTCGCCCTGCCCCGGGCCGTCCATGATGCAAACATTCATCCCACGCGAATGAAAAACATTGTTCCAGGGGTTCAGGCCGTCCTCCTTGATCATGTCCATGCCCGGAATGACGAGCACGGTGGGCTTGGGGTCCTCGCCCGGCGCCGGATAGTAGATAAAATAGGTTTTCTTGTCGGACTCGAACTCGGCCTCGTGCCTGGTGATCTTCCCGCCGTGGAGCTCGCACATCTTGTCGTAGCAACGCCGCATCCCGCCGTAATTCTCGATTTTCTTCGGATGCCCGTCCACCGGGATGAGGTGCTGCGCGCGGCCATAGCAAAGCGCCGCACGGTGGAAGTGGTGAACCGCGGTGACCTCGCGGCCGGCGGCGAGGGCGTCGTTCGCCTTTTTCTCCTGGATGGCCGCCTGGCGCGTCCACGCCTTGGGGAACGAGCGCCGGCCCGTCACCCGGCTGTACACCGCCTGTAGATCCATATGGCGGAATCCGCGTTCGTAGCGCGTGCCCATGATTCCCGGATGGAGCACATCCTCGTTGTCGGAAAGCGTCAGGAAGTTGTCAAAGATCCAGTTCTGATCCGCGCGCGGCGCCTGTCTGCGCATTATCTATCCCCCCATCGATAAATTTATAATTGGCCGGCAAACCGGTCCGAAGAAAAAAGGCCGGCCGAAGCCAGCCTTTTGTTTTTTTGGTCGGGGCGAGAGGATTTGAACCTCCGACCTCCTGCTCCCGAAGCAGGCGCGCTACCAAGCTGCGCTACGCCCCGTCATTGACGGTGATTATTTCTCGTTCCAGCCATGGCGGCCGATGAGCTTGACGAACATGCACCCGACGATCTTCTCGGGCGCCGCGAAACGGTCGTCCTCGCCCTTGACATAGCGGAGGAGGGTCTGGCCCTTCTCGCCGCCCACGGGCATCACGAGACACCCTCCGGGCTTGAGCTGCTTGAGCCAGGGACGCGGCGGGCGGGTCGCCGAGGCGGCCGAGACGATGGCGTCGTAAGGCGCGTCATCCTCCCAGCCGAAAGTCCCGTCCACGGCCCGGAGGAGAAAATTCGTATACCCGATCTTCTCCAGGCGAGAGCGGGCGGCGTCGGCCAGAGCCGGAATTCTCTCGATTGCCCTGACCTGGTCCGTCAACTCCGCCAGAAGGGCCGTAACGTATCCTGTTCCAGCGCCGATCTCAAGCACTCTCTCCTCTCCCCGGAGACCGAGCGTCTGAAGGCTGATGGCCACCATGTAGGGCTGGGAGATCGTCTGCCCGTTTCCGATGGGCAGCGCCCGGTCCGTATAAGCCTTGTCTCGAAACACCTCGGGAACGAACTCTTGGCGAGGAACGCGGCGAATGGCTTCGAGGACGCGCTCGTCCTCAATCCCCCGAGGCAGGAGCTGTTTGCGGATCATAGTCTCCCGTCTTCGCTCCCAGCGGTCTTCACTGCTTTTACCCTTGAGGATCGGCGGCGGGCTCATCCGAGGTCCCATTTCTCGATATCTTTCATCGCCTCGTAATCGGTGAGGTCCAGCCGGATCGGGGTGATGGAGACGCACCCGTTCGCCACCGCGTCGAAATCGGTGCCGACCTCCTTGACCCAGCTCAGGCTGTTTCCTCCGATCCAAAAGTATTCGCGGCCGCGAGGGTCGATCTTCTCGACGACGGCGTTTCCGTAGACGCGTTTCCCCTGATGGGTGATCCTCACCCCCTGGCAGTCCTCCTCGGAGATATTGGGGACATTCACATTCAGGAGGACCCCCTCTCTCAATCCTCGGTCGAGCACTTCTCCGGCAATCCTACGTGCGAAACTCCCCGCGAAACCGAAATTCGGGGTCTCTCCGTTTTCGTGGACCAGGGATATGGCGACCGAGGGAACGCCGAGAAGAGTCGCTTCCATTGCGGCGGCAACGGTCCCGGAATAGGTAATATCGTCGCCGAGGTTGCCTCCCTTGTTGATGCCCGAGATAAGGATGTCGGGCCGCCGGTCCTTCATCAGTCCGTTCAGCGCCAAATTGACGCAATCCGTGGGCGTTCCATCGACGGCGAACCACCCCTCGCCGGCCGGATCTATCCGCAGGGGGCGGTACAGGCTGAGCGAGTGCCCGGCCGCGCTTTGTTCCCGGTCGGGAGCCACGACGGAGACTTCGCCGAGGCCGCTCACCGATTCGTAGAGAACGCGCAACCCCTCGGAGGCGATTCCGTCGTCATTGGATAGGAGGATTCGAACCATTAATTTATAAGCATCTACCGGTCTAGGGGGGCGAAAAAGAAGTAGAAGTATAGGGATTCCCCGGTTGATCGTCAACGAATCAACGATTGCACTGAAGCGCTTTCCCGGGTCAACCGGCGGACACAGAAAAATCAGGTCAAGAAAATATTAACCTTGGGAGTGATTTCGAATTATATCGTGGGGACATACGCTGAGAAGGCGGAAACATCCTGCGGCCGATAAAACAGTATCCAGAGCGCCACGCCAGGTCAGGCGATGACATCGATGGAATTCGGGCTCTGGAGCGCATTGGCGGCAGTCAGGGCGACCATCGTCCTTCGGTCGGCCAGCTGTTTGGTGGCCACCAGACGGCTCACCTCCGAGCGGGCGCTTGCCACCGCCCCGGTAATCTGGGCGGGCCTCAAGCCTCTTGCAACTGCTAAAATTAGATTTGCATTAGCCATGGTCACTCCTCCTCCTTGAGGAGATGACAACTTCATGGGGGCGGTAATTTCACAATCCCTGTGATACCGCTCTAAATCCCTTCCTAATCCTTATCGGACGCTATAGAAATTCCATTAGCAGGAAACCCAAAAAAAAATAAGCCCGCCAACTTATTGCAACTCATTGAAAATCATGAAAGTATGCCGAGATACTGTTATTATTGTTTTTTATTTCATATATTTATTTCTCGTGAGCGCCTGAATTGGACCGCCGCTTCCGGGTGAAGCCCCGCTTCTGCGAAAATCCTCCGCTTCGGACCATTCTTGCGGCGACCCACAAAACCGGGCAAGAATATCCCGGCGATCATCAAACCTCGTATTGTAAAGGATCATGACAAGAAGGATTATCCATGGCCGGAGAAAACCGCTTCACCACCACGGACGGCATCAGCCACGACTTCGGATTCGCCACCCTCGCCCTCCATGCGGGCCAGCGGCCCGACCCTGTAACCGGCTCCCGCGCGGTGCCCATCCACCAAACCACCTCATTTGTCTTCGAGGACACAGAACACGCGGCCGGATTATTCGCCCTGCAAGACTACGGCTACATCTACTCCCGGATCGGAAACCCCACGGTGGCCGTTTTCGAGGAGCGGATGGCCACCCTGGAGGGAGGCGTAGGCGCCCTGGCCACCAGTTCGGGGCAGGCGGCCCAGTTTCTCGCCTTCTTCACCCTTCTCGAAGCGGGCGATGAAGTCGTTTCGGCGGCGACCCTATATGGCGGCACCTATACGCAATTCGACGTCAGTTTCAGGAAATTCGGGTGGAATGTCGTCTTCGTCGACCCTCGGGACCCGGAGGCCTTCCGGCGCGCGGCCACCGATAAAACCCGCGCCTTTTATTGCGAAACCATCGGCAACCCCCTTTCAAACGTGGCCGACCTGGAGGCGACCGCCGAAATCGCGCACGAGGTGGGTGTCCCCCTCATCGTGGACAATACCTTCGCCTCCCCCTATCTCTGCCGGCCCATGGAGTGGGGCGCCGATATCGTGGTCCACTCCTCGACTAAATTTATTGGGGGCCACGGCACGAGCATCGGCGGNGTTATCGTCGATTCGGGAAAATTCAACTGGGCAAACGGGAAATTCGGCTCCATGGTGGGTCCCTCGAAGGGCTATCACGGCCTGAATTTTTATGAAACTTTCGGAGAACTTGGATATATCACCAAGGCCCGCACCGAAGGGCTGCGGGACATGGGGCCGTGCCCCAGCCCCTTTAACGCCTTTCTTTTTCTTCAGGGTCTCGAAACCCTTCACCTTCGGATGGAGCGCCANTGCGAAAACGCGGGAAAGGTCGTGAATTTCCTCGCCGCCGACCGGCGCGTCTCGTTCGTGAATTACCCGGGCCTTCCGGAAAACTCCGGCCACGAGCTTTCGCTGAAATACCTCCCCGGCGGGGCGGGNTCGGTGTTCTCCTTCGGGGTCGAGGGAGGCTACGCGGCGGCGGTCAAATTCATCGAGGGCCTGGAAATTCACAGCCATCTGGCCAACGTGGGCGACGCAAAAAGCCTGATTATCCACCCGGCCTCGACCACCCACGCCCAACTCACCGAATCGGACATGAAGGCGGGCCACATCACCCCCGATATGATTCGAATTTCAGTCGGGATCGAGGATATCGACGATATATTGTGGGACTTGGATCGCGGCCTCGAAGCCGCCTCCCGGTAGACGGAACCACGGCTAAGGGATGTCTTTACCCATGGAAATTCCATCGTTTCAGGATCCTCGCACGATTCAGCGAATCCTCCGCGATATGCGCAGGGTCGCGGTGGTGGGNNTATCGGCGAACGAGTCGCGCCCCAGCTATTTCGTCGCCTACTATCTCAAGCGCATGGGCTTTGACGTCATTCCGGTGAACCCCCGCTACGAGGAAGTCCTCGGGCTGCCTTGNTATCCAAGCCTGGCCGCGCTCCCCGAGGCGCCCGAGGTGGTGGACGTTTTTCGCCGGCCCGAGGACGTCGGCGAAATCGTGGACGNAGCGATTGCCGCCGGCGCCAAGGCACTATGGCTTCAATTCGACGTTGTCAACGAAACAGAAGCCGTCCGGGCTAGCGAGTCGGGAATAGCCGTTGTCATGGACCGGTGCATGAAAATCGAGCACGGCCGCTACAAGGGCAGTCTGCAGTGGGCGGGAATGCGCACCGGCGTGATCACGGCCCGGCGATCACCTGTCAGAGGCTGAGGAAAAGGGGTTCTACGGGCACCGGGCGCTGGCCACTTGCGGTCCGGGCCAATTATTTTTATAAATTAGATGGATGGTTGAACACTTCGAGCGAACACCTTTAGGATTGTTCACGGTCGCCACCAGGGACAAAATGGAAATGTCATCCTTGAAAAATCGAACTCTCTTCGCCCTCTCCCTCTCGGCCGTCTTTTTTCTTTCCGTTTTTTCATCGGTTTTCTCCCAGGAAGCACAGGATTCGATAGCGTTTACCCTCGAGGGAAACCCCGTGCTCGTATCGTCCCGGGGCGAAGCGNTTCAAATGAGGGGCCGGATGGCGCTTCACTCGAACGAGCGGGTGCAAACCGGCCTGGCTGACAGAGCGCTCATCCAGATTTCAGGAGACGAGNGTTGCCGGTTCATCCTCGAACCCGGCAGCGTCATCGTCTTCGGCGGGCAGGCNGCCGNCCACACTTACAGGNTGCATCTTATCAAAGGGACCTTGAAGGGGCGGACCGCATTATGCGGCTCTAATCTGATTCTCAGCACCTCCGAAGGGAGCCTCTGGGGGAATCAATCCTCTTTCCGGATTTTGGCGCTGAAGGGAAAGACCACTATTTTCTTCAAGTCCGGGAACATGCGTTTTTTCATCGGGGGAGAGGTCATCCCCATCAGGGCGATGACCCGGACCACGATTTCCCGCTCAGGAATCCACCGCATCTCCTCGATGGCGCGAATCCAGCCCCGGGCGGCACAGCGGGCGGGCTCGGGGGCGAACTCGGGAAGCAATTCTCCCCTCCAGCGAACCCGTCCGATCGCNGCGACCGTCAATCAGCCTTGACGAAAAAGGTTTCCTCCCTTAAATAACCCTTGCTTTGAATATTAGAAAAAAAAAGATTTGGCCGGGGCGTGGCGCAGTCTGGTAGCGCACTTGACTGGGGGTCAAGGGGTCGGAGGTTCAAATCCTCTCGCCCCGACCATTAAATTCAACGGGTTACGGGTTATACCGGCCCGTTGTTTTTGTTAATGTAAGCGCACTGTAAGCACGGGAATTCGGTAAACTGCCATATCCCATAGATCACCAAGGAGGTTTCTCGTGTTTGGAAAACGGCTCAGTGAGCTCACACCCGATAACATCGAGTTGCTCGTTAGTTGTTAATCATTCTTTGGCGCCATTCCCAAGGCGGGATGGGTTCGATCCCTGCCCATACCCCTAATTTATCAGACTTAGCTTCCTTCTCTAATTCCTCTAGATATGTTGTGGTGCCCCCAAAGTAGGCTGGGGCCCTCTGTTGCATGTAAGAAGGAACATGGCGACAGGACAAAATACCTCATTTTTTGTCGGGTTTAACCGACATGGCGTCAGTGACGACATAAACAGTTAGTGGCAGGCACATCCGGCATACCGAACGTATCAAAGCTAATGTCCAGCAGCGTCTGTTACTAATTTTTGATCTTTTTTGACTTCGTATCCCTGCTTTCTGAATTCAGCGACAATTGCTTTTTCGTAAAAAACGCTAAACCAAAGGGCGGGACCGTCGTGCAAAGAAGCCTCCCGCTGAGCAAACTTTTTCTGAATTGACTCAGGAATCCAATAAACCA